>NZ_MNQY01000100.1:0-33819 GCF_001915675.1 Parabacteroides sp. merdae-related_45_40
CAGGGAAAACGCTTTGGAGGCTTGACCGGTGGGGAAGTGAAACGCCTGCAGGTGGACAGCAACCTGAGTGGCCTGACGGGGACGACAGCCGACGTATTCCGCCTGCTGCCTTCCGTTGTGACCGATATCGAGGGAGGAATCACGTTCCGTGGTTCCAATAATCCCGGCTTGCTGATAAACGGAGTGCCCTACGGCTTGCTGGAAGAGTATAGCGGGGATATGCTGATCCAGCTTCCGGCACTGTTCTTCGACCGGGTGTCGATGACGTCGACTCCTTCCATCGGGCTTGTGCCGGATGGAGATGCAGGGATTCTGAACCTGTCGTCTGCTGTTTATACGGCCGCTGATTCGCCTCTGGTCCTGACGTTGGGAGCAGGATTCCAGGAACGTTATAATGCCGGTGCGATCCTGAATTTGCATCCGGGCAAGTTTCATATTGTCGGAAAATATAATTATCGCCGGGAGTTTCGTAAGCGTACGTTCAGCAAGTCGACGACGAACAAAGGGGGGACAACCGTCATGAACAATAATGCGTCCGCCCGCCCCGATGTGCATCTCGCCGATCTGAGTGTCGGATATGACCTGACGGCAAACGACCTGATCACGGTTTACGGTCTGTATAACCTGATGGATTACAGCCGCTACGGGAAGATCCATAACAATAAGCTGGTGGACGGGAATCTGCAACCGGTGATGTTCCGCCACCGTTATAACGACCAACGGCAGGAAGCCTATGCCGCAGAGGCGCGTTGGAACCATACCTTCGACAATCCGAAGGATCGTCTGGACGTCGTGTTCAATTACAATAATTTCGGGTATGACGAAGATAACGAATACAAGAACGAGAAGCCGGAAACAGGCAAGATCATTGCCGAGGATAATTACTATGTCAATCAGGACAAGAATAATTATTACCTGTCTGTCCTCTACGGCAAACTCTTTGCCGATGACTGGCATTTGCGGGTAGGATACATCGGGCGTTTCAAGGATGAGAGCTATCACGCTTACGGGAACAAACTGGCTGCCGGAGAGTGGCAGTCCGACCCGCAGAAAGAAAATGAATATAACTTTAATCGCCGTACGAATTTGTTGCTGGCTGCTTTGGAAAAGAAATGGGGTGGTTTCTGTGCCGAAGCGGGCGTACAAGGTGAACTGAACTGGCAAAAGATAGATACGCGTTATCAGACCGACGATGTGCTTGAAAAGATACCGATGGTTAAGAGCACTTCTCGTTTCCATCTCTTCCCCCGTTTGAAGTTGGGCTACCGGACGGATAAGGCCGGGGAGTTGGCTTTGAGCTATGTGCAACGCGTAATTCGTCCTTACGGCAGCTACCTGAATGTGTTCACCGACCGTAGCGACGCTACGCATGTCTGGAAGGGGAATCCTGATTTAAAAGACGAGATGATCCATTCGGTCGAGTTGTCTTATTCGTATGCTACTTCTGCTTTCCGGTTCTCACCGAGCCTGTATTACCGGAATAAGAAGAACCGCATCATGGACAAAGTCCTGGATGAAGGGGGAAACGGAACGATCTGGACAAAAGAGAATATCGGCCATAGCCAGACATTCGGTTTTGAACTGTCCGCAACCTGGCAACCGATCCGTATGCTGTCTCTCGGTTTGTCAGGCGATATCTATCGGGATGAGATCGACGGGCGCACGATCGGTTATGACCGGAAGAAGTCGATGGTCTGCGGCGATATCAAAGGCTCTGTCAACATCAGCATCACGCCGACAACGGAGTTGCAGCTCGATGGTTTTTACATCTCCGACCAGTTGACCCCGCAGGGAAAGATCAAGCACCGTTCCAGTGTCAATGCCGGTATCTCCCAATATTTCATGCACCGCAAGCTGCGTGCCAACCTGAGCATCAACAACATCTTCAACGGCCTCGAAGAAACAACGATCGTCGATACGAAAGACTTGCAAATGACCCAGGTCCGCAACCGTGACGCACAGGTGACGTGGGTGACGCTGACGTATAATCTGTGATATTTGCCAGGGGATTCTTTAGCCGGGGGGATTAATCCCCCGGCAAGAGTGAAGTCAATATCTTCTTCAGCACCGTTTGTGCTGAAATCTCGCGGTTGGCGGCTTCGGGGATCACGATGCTTTGGGGGCTTTCGATCACGTCGTCTGTCACGATCATATTGCGACGGACAGGCAGGCAGTGCATGAAGTAGGCATTGTTGGTCAACGCCATCTTTTCCGTGTCGACGGTCCAACTGCGGTCCGTGTTGAGAACCTTGCCGTAGTTGGGATCGGCATAGGCTGCCCAGTTCTTGGCGTAGATGAAGTCCGCGCCTTCGAACGCTTTCTTCTGGTCATATTCTACGCGAGCGTTGCCGACGAAGCGCGGGGCCAGTTCGTAGCCTTCCGGGTGGGTGATGACAAACTCGTAGTCCGTCGCATTCATCCATTCGGCGAAACTGTTAGGCACGGCTTGCGGCAGGGCTTTCGGATGTGGTGCCCAAGTCATGACGACTTTCGGACGGGCAGTCTTCTTATACTCCTCGATCGTGATCAGGTCGGCAAAACTCTGCAACGGATGGCGGGTAGCCGCTTCCATGCTAAATACCGGACGGCCGGAGTATTGGATGAACTGGTTCAATATCTTTTCGTTGTAATCATCTTCCTTGCTTTCGAAACGGGCGAATGAACGTATGCCGATCACGTCGCAATAGCAACCCATCACCGGAATAGCCTCCAGGAGGTGTTCGGGCTTGTCGCCATCCATGATCACGCCGCGTTCGGTTTCCAGTTTCCAGGCTCCCTGGTTCACGTCGAGCACCATCGTGTTCATGCCTAAATTCATGGCGGCCTTCTGTGTCGAGAGGCGGGTGCGGAGGCTGGAGTTGAAGAATATCATCAATAACGTCTTGTTCTTGCCCAGCCCGGTAAACTGGTAACGGTCTTTCTTAATCTCGAAAGCCTCGGCGAGTGCCTGCTTGAGGTTGCCTAAATCCTGTACACAAGTGAAGTTTCTCATATCATGTCTCATTTAAAATTGTTCTGCCTACAAAGATAAACAATGATTTCTGATTTATGGCAATACCGTTATATCTGTATTGTCAGTGTCATATGATAATACTAACACCGAGGCAGGGACTATTTTCGTATTTGTCCGTCCCCTTCGATGATATACTTGTAGGTCGTCAGTTCAGGCAACGCCATCGGGCCGCGGGCATGTAACTTCTGTGTGCTGATACCGATTTCCGCTCCGAAACCGAACTGTGCCCCGTCGGTGAAAGCCGTAGATACATTGGCGTAGACGCAGGCGGCATCGACCATTTGCTGGAAACGGCGGATGGCTTCTGTCGATTCACTGACGATGCTTTCGCTGTGTTTCGAGCTGTAGCGGGCGATATGTTGCAGGGCTTCATCCAAGGAGGAGACTGTACGGATCGCCATTTTGTAGTCTAAGAACTCGGTGCCGAAGCTGTCTGCCGTAGCCGGCTGAAGCAAAGCGGTAGGGTAGTGCCCTGAAAGAGCGGCAAAAGCGGGTTCGTCGGCATAGATAATGACGTTGCTGCCGGACAGTTTTCCACACAAATAAGGGAGGTCACCTAATCGGTCGCGATGGACGATCAGACAATCCAAAGCGTTGCAGACGCTGACGCGGCGTGTCTTGGCATTGTTGACGATCTCGCGCCCTTTTTCTTTGTCTCCATCTTTGTCAAAATAGGTATGGCAGATACCGGCTCCCGTCTCAATGACCGGTACGCGGGCATGGTCGCGGACGTAATTGATCAGTGAACTGCTGCCCCGCGGAATGATAAGGTCCACCAGGCCGACGGCGTTCAACAGCTCGGTCGTCGCCTCGCGGTCAGGCGGCAGGAGTGTACAGACAGCCGGATCGACGCCTTGTCTTGTCAGTACGTCGTGGATAATCGCCACTAAGGCACGGTTGGAACTGTCGGCATCCGAACCTCCTTTCAACACGCAGGCATTCCCGCTCTTGAAACAAAGGGAGAAAACGTCGAAGGTGACATTCGGGCGTGCTTCGTAGATGACACCGATCACGCCGAAGGGAACGGTCATTTTCCGGATCACCATGCCGTTCGGGCGTGTTGTTTCGCTTAACAGCTTCCCAAGAGGCGACGGTAGCGAGGCGATGTTCTTCATATCTCCTGCAATACCTGCGAGACGTTCTTCCGTCAGTTTCAAGCGGTCGTATTTCGGATTTGCCGGGTCCATACGCGACAAATCTTCGACATTGGCAGCCAAGACTTCGGCTTGGCGTGTCAGCAAAGCCGAAGCCGTGTCTATGAGGATGCGGTTGATGGTGGCATCGTCCAGCGTGACAAGCTGGCGCGAAGCGGCGAGGGTATGTTGCAATAATTCGTTAATCATGGTCGTATGCTTGTTGTTGTTAATCCAGATACAAATAATCGTAATGTACCAACGGTTTTTTATCCCGGCTGCCGATCAGTTCTCGTGCTTCCGTACTGTCGTAACCTGCGCATCCGACTCCTAACTGGACGCCTTCCTCGTTGATAACCTTGACGATATCGTCTTTCTCGAAGTCGCCGATGATCCGGGTGACGCCGACCAGCAGGATACTGGTCGCCTTCGGACCTAACAGTGCCTCTTCGGCCCCCCGGTTGATGTGTATCTCGCCTTTGGCGAAGCCTTCGGAGTGGGCGATCCATTTTTTTACGCTGCTGACAGGTTTGTTTGACGGGATGAAACGCGTGCAAACGGTCCGGCTGTCTTTGGCGAGCAGGTCTACCAGGATGTTGTCCTTCTTGCCGTTGGCAATGATCACCGTGATGCCTTCGTCGGCCACCTTCTGTGCAATGCTGCATTTGGTAAGCATGCCGCCACGACCGAATGACGACTTGCTGGTTTGTACATATTCCGACAGGTCTTCCTTGCTGCCGTCGATCTCGCGGATAACCGTGGAGGACGGATCGGACGGGTTGCCGTTATATATGCCGTCGATATTGCTAAGGATAATCAAAGCATCCATTCCCATCATGGTGGCGATCAGTCCGGAAAGCTCGTCATTGTCCGTGAACATCAATTCTGTAACCGATATCGTGTCGTTTTCGTTCACGATGGGAATCACTTTATTTTCGAGCATTACCTCCATACAATGTTTCTGGTTGAGGTAATGCGTGCGGCTGCCAAAGTTCTCTTTCGTGGTGAGCACCTGGCCACAGGTCATGCCATGTTCGCGGAACAGTTCGTAATACCGGTTGATCAGCTTGGCTTGCCCGACTGCGGAATACAGCTGGCGGGCAGAGACGGGATCCAGCTTTTTGCCGGCCTTTATCTCACTGCGTCCAGAAGCGACCGCACCGGAGGAAATAAGGACGACTTCCACGCCTTTCCGATGTAGTTCGGCCACCTGATCCACCAAGGCGGACATCCGGGTAATATCCAACGTGCCATCCTTGCGGGTGAGCACGTTGCTGCCTATCTTGACCGCAATACGGTTGAATTGCCAATCGATGATTGGCAATTGACCATTATTTAGTGTGTTTCTTTTCATTGTCGGTTGCTCGGATTTCGACTCGGCGTATTTTGCCGCTGATCGTCTTCGGCAGTTCGTCTACGAACTCGACGACGCGCGGGTATTTGTACGGAGCTGTCACTTTTTTGACATGGTCTTGTAATTCTTTGACCAAAGCGTCTCCGGCTTTATCCTTGTAGTCCTTTGCCAGAACGATGGTGGCTTTTACCACTTGTCCGCGGATTTCGTCTGGAACACCAGTGATGGCACATTCTACAACCGCCGGATGCGTCATCAGGGCGCTTTCTACTTCAAACGGGCCGATACGGTAGCCGGAACTTTTGATAACATCGTCGGCACGGCCCACGAACCAGAGGTAACCGTCTTCATCACGCCAGGCGACATCGCCCGTGTAATACAGGCCGTCGTGCCATGCTTCGCGTGTGCGTTCGGCATCCCGGTAATATTCCTTGAAAAGACCGATCGGTTTGCCATTTGTAGTGTGGATCACGATCTGTCCCTGTTCTCCATCTTCGGCACGGGTTCCGTCCGGGCGCAACAAGTCTACATCGTATTGCGGATTAGGGACACCCATCGATCCGGGTTTCGGTTCCATCCACGGGAAAGTGGCGACGGTCAAGGTTGTTTCCGTCTGTCCGAAACCTTCCATCAGCTTGATGCCGGTCAGTTTGTAGAACGTGTCGAATACGGCAGGGTTTAAGGCTTCGCCGGCAATGGTACAATATTGGAGGGACGACAGGTCGTATTTTGTCAGGTCTTCGCGTATCAGGAAACGGAAGATGGTAGGAGGTGCGCACAAAGATGTGATGCGGTAGTCCTGTATCATCTGTAACATATCGGCCGGTGTGAATTTCTCGTGGTCGTACACGAATACGGTTGCTCCGGCAATCCACTGTCCATACAGTTTTCCCCATACGGCTTTCCCCCAACCGGTGTCGGCAATCGTCAGGTGGAGGCTGTCTTTATGCAAGTTGTGCCAGAAACTTCCGGTCACGATATGCCCCAGCGGGTAGGTGAAATCGTGTGCCACCATCTTCGGGTTGCCGGTTGTACCGGAAGTAAAATACATCAGTGAAATGTCGTCGTTACTGTTCGGATGTTCCGGACGTACGAACGGAGCCGCGTTTTCGAGACCTTTGTGGAAGTCCTCGAAGCCTTCGGGGATTTCGGGACCTACCGAAACAACACTCTTTATAGAGGGTGAATCGGGCAGCGAGTCGATGATATGTTGGGTGATCACTTCCTCGCCCGCGCAGACGATCATCTTGATATCGGCGGCATTCGCACGATAGACGATATCTTTCTTTGTCAGCAGGTGGGTAGCCGGGATCACCACTGCTCCCAATTTATGCAACGCGATAATCGAGAACCAGAATTCATAACGGCGTTTCAGTATCAACATGACCATATCACCGTGGCCGATTCCCAGCGACTGGAAATAAGCGGCAGTCTGGTCGGTATATTTTTTCAGGTCGGCAAAGGTGAAGTCTATGTGTTCCCCTTGGTCGTTTGTCCAGCACAGCGCAATCTTATCGGGTTCTTCTTCCGCCCATGCATCTACTACGTCATATCCGAAGTTGAAGTTCTCCGGGACTTTTATCTTGAAATTCTTTATAAAATCTTCCTGCGACTCAAAGGTCGTCTTGTTTATGAATCTTTCTAACATGATGATTAAATTGTCAATTTATAGGATTATTGCCAGGAAACTGACCTTTTCTCCATCGAGTGCCTTCATTCCATGCGGCAGTTCGGAGTTGAAATAGATACTGTCGCCTTCTTCCAGTATCAGCTCTTTGTTGTTGATCTGTAATAACATGCGGCCTTTCAGTACCATATTATACTCTTGTCCGGGATGCGAGTTCAGATAAATCGGTGTCCCGTCTGGAGCCGGATGGACGGTAACCATGAACGGATCTGCTTTCCGACCGACAAACCCGGCGGCAAGCGACTGGTATTTGTATGCTTTAGTCCGTTCCACGGCAATACCTTTTCCTTTGCGAGTGATAAAGTAGCTGCTCATTTTAGGTTCATCACCGAACATAAGCGTGGTCAACTCAACCCCGTAAGCCTGTGAAATCTGATGTAATACACTTACTGAAATATCTACAGTACCGCTTTCCAGCTTCATATACTGTTCGGGAGTCAGGTTACAAACCTTGGCCATTTCTTCAGGCGTGATTTCCAATGCATCCCGAAGTCCGGCCAAACGCTCCGCAATTTGTTTTATCTGTTCGTTCATCTCCGTTGATTATTATATTTATGATGCTCCAAAGATAGGAATAAAAAGCAAAATGTCTAAGGAAAGAGGAATGTAATGTTATTTAGTTATTTTGAAAGGAAGTGCGGAAGATGTTTTTTTGTATTGGCTGCTTCCCGCTGAAGAAGTTATAGTTTCCTGCGGAGAGAACTACAGTTTCCAGCCGAGGAAACAAACGTTTCTTCCGGTAGAAAACTGTAGGTTGTTGAATAATAATTTATTAGATGCTGTATAAGAAAGCTTCTTAATCGTATTTGATGACGCTGACCGGGCAGCTTTCGGCGGCTTCTTTTATACCTTCTTCATAATCGTTGAAGTTTACTCCTTCATTTACACGTGAGCGGTCTGTAACCTGAAATACTTCGGGACAAATGCCTTCGCATGTGCCGCAAGCGATACAATCTTCTTCTATCCAAACACTCTTTATAGCCATATTTTTTACATTTAAGATGATTAATATGTTAAGATAACAGCTCTACGGCTTGAATTGTTGATGCTGGACGAGAATATCTTGGCCCCTTTGATTTAAATTTAATTTAACGCTCCTGTCTCTTATTTTAGAAAATTATTGATTATGTTTACAGCGCTGAAATAATCAGTCTTTGAACACTTAATAAATAAGAGATACTATGGACAACGCAATTTTTAGTTTCCCCAAGCCTATTAACGAGCCGGTAAAAGCATACGCTCCTGGTTCAAGTGAAAAATCATCCTTGAAAAAGGCTCTTGCGCAGCTCTCTTCTGAAGAATGGGATATACCATTGGTTATCGGAGGTAAAGAAATCCGTACAGGCAATACCGGCAAAGTCGTGATGCCGCATGATCACCACCATGTATTGGCCACTTATCATAAGGCCGGAGAGAAAGAAGTGCAGATGGCTATCGATGCAGCAATGAAGGCGCATAAGGAATGGTCTGAACTTCCTTGGGTAGAACGTGCTTCCGTCATGCTGCGTGTAGCAGAATTGCTTTCCACTAAATATCGTTATATATTGAACGCATCCGTCATGTTGGGACAAAGCAAGAATCCGTTCCAGGCAGAAATCGACGCTCCTTGCGAATTGATCGACTTCCTTCGTTTCAGTACTTTTTATGCCAGTCAGGTATATGCCGACCAGCCTTATTCGGAAACAGGTATCCTGAACCGGATGGAATATCGTGCTTTGGAAGGTTTCGTGTTTTCGCTCACGCCGTTCAACTTTACTTCCATTGCCTCTAACTTGAACATGGCGCCTGCCATGATGGGAAATGTGGCAGTCTGGAAACCGTCGACAACAGCTATCCATTCTAACTATTTCCTGATGAAAGTGTTCCGGGAAGCCGGTTTGCCCGACGGTGTTGTCAATTTTATTCCGGGGCAGGGAAGCGTGATCGGCAAAGTCATAACGGCCAGCCGTGATTTAGGCGGTTTCCATTTCACAGGTTCCACTTCAACCTTTAACACCCTTTGGCGTCAGATCGGTGAGAATTTAGGACATTATAAATCTTATCCGAAGATTGTCGGTGAAACAGGCGGCAAGAACTTCATCTTTGTCCATCCTTCTGCTCCGGCTTTGGAGGTGGCGACAGCTATTGTGCGCGGTGCGTTTGAGTATCAAGGACAGAAATGTTCGGCTGGTTCACGTGCCTATATCCCTGCTTCACTCTGGAAAGAAGTAAAGGACTATGTCGGCGATATGTTGAAAGAAATCAAAATGGGAGATGTCCAGGATTTCACGAATTTTGTCAATGCGGTTATCGATGAAGCTTCGTTCGACAATATCATGAGCTATATCGATTATGCAAAACAGTCTCCTGATGCGGAAATCGTTTTCGGTGGAAATGGAGATAAGTCCGTAGGTTACTTTGTTGAACCGACTGTCATCCGGACTACGGACCCGATGTTCAAGAGCATGGTGGAGGAGATCTTCGGTCCGGTTATCACGATCTATGTGTATGATGATAATAAATATGAAGAAACACTCGAACTCTGCGACCGTACATCTCCGTATGGTTTAACCGGTTCTATTTTTGCACGCGATCGTTATGCGATCGATATGGCATTCAATAAATTGCGTTATGCCGCGGGTAACTTCTATATCAACGACAAACCGACAGGTGCCGTCATTGCACAACAGCCGTTTGGCGGTTCGCGTGCTTCGGGTACGAATGATAAGGCCGGAGGGCCGTTGAACTTGATTCGCTGGACAAATGCCCGTTGTATCAAAGAGGCTTTGGTTCCGCCGACAAGCTATGGTTATCCGTTTCTTGGAGAAAAGTAATTAATTTTATCAATGAGCCGATAAATCAGGATGTGCCAATATGCCAATGAAAGAGTTTCTCTTATGAATTGGTGATTGGCACATTTTGTGAGACGGTATTCCTATTCATTTTAATGCGTTAACTGTCAACTAATATCAAATACCATGTTAGATTTTAATAATACCGAAATTGCTTTCTCTGCCAAATCGCAGTCTGAGCTGAAAAATGCTTATCTGCTGTTCAATACGATCAAATATCCGTGGCTGGTAAAGTGTGCCAGTGTAGTAAGTAATATTGCTTTGAATATTCATTTTCCGTTAGGATGGGCGGTCAAGCCGACTTTATACAAGCAATTTGTCGGAGGTGAAACTTTGCAGGACTGTACAAAGGCGATCGACCATCTGCGGAAATTCAATGTACGCTCCACCTTGGATTTTTCAGCCGAAGGAGAGCAAACGCCCGAAGGAATACAAGCTACTTTTGAGGAAACCATACGTTCGATTGATTTTGCAAAGGGAAATGATAATCTGGCTTATGCCGTATTCAAACCGTCCACCATCATAACGGACGAACTTCTCGCTAAGGTATCCGAAAAGCAAGAGGAATTGACCATCGAAGAAGTAAAAGCTTACCGGGAGTTCAAGGAACGCTTTATGGCTTTTTGCCAGCGTGCCTACGACAATGACGTACGCTTGATTGTGGATGCTGAAGACTATTGTTTTCAGGATGCCATCGACTCTTTGACCGATGAGGCCATGCGCAGGTATAATAAGAAACGTGCGATCGTATTTGCTACTTTGCAAATGTACCGCCATGACCGTATGCCGTATTTACGCCGTATTTTGGACGATGCGAAAGAAAAAGGATATATTGCCGGTGTGAAATTCGTACGTGGCGCCTATATGGAAGCCGAGCGTGCCAGGGCAGCTGCTTTAGGATATCCCGATCCGATCTGTAAGGATAAGCAGGCAACGGACGAGAACTTCGACGAGGCTGTCCGCTTCACAATGGATCATCTCGACTGTTTCGAAATGTTTATGGGGACGCATAATGAAGAGAGCAACTATAAATTGGCCAAGCTGATAGATGAAAAAGGCTTAAAGCGCGATGATCCCCGTATCTTCTTCGCGCAACTGTTAGGTATGAGTGACAATATTTCTTTCAACCTGGCTCATGAAGGTTATAACGTAACCAAATATGTACCGTATGCAAAAGTGCGGGATGTTTTGCCATACCTGATCCGCCGTGCCGAGGAAAACACTTCGGTTGCCGGGCAAACCAGCCGTGAACTTCGTATGCTGAAAGCAGAATTGGATCGCCGGAAAGCGGTCCGTGCTTTCTGATCGGATTTGAACTTTATCCGTTACTATTCTTTCAAGAGAAAAGTAACGGATAAATCGGCATTTGTGGTTCAAATTTGTCAACACTATAATGGATTTTAAAAAAACAACTATCATACCATCATGTTTCTTGTGTACAACTTGAATATCATGATATATAGATATGATAGTTTCCTTTTTAACTATCATGCAACTATCATAAATCAGTTGTTTAACCATCATTTTAGCCGTTTTACCCGAAACAGATACACTCCAAAAGTGTTAAAATTTCAGGAAAGCATAAGCCTTTTTTGCCGAAACACGTTACTTTTTTGTAAGAAAGACGTTAGATTTTTTCCTCAAAATGCCCGTATCAGGGCCGTTTACACCTCCATCTGAGCGGTCTTGAGATCCGGGTCTGTAGATGTCTGACACCCGGGTCTCGACAAAAAAATGTAACTATATTGCTGAAAATATGCTATATGTTACATGTGAAAAAGTTATTGTATTCATGATGGTATGGCAGTTGTTTTCGCAATCAATAACACGTTTGCAGAATAAAAATCATCATTTGCTTGCCTTCAATCCCCGAATGACGGAAGAGGTGAAGCCGGAGAGTTCCATTTCGTTCAATCCCTTGATGGTGATACCTCCCGGAGTTGTTACCTTATCGATTTCCGTTTCAGGATTGCTTTTGTTTTCCAATAAGAGGTCGACAGCTCCTTTCACCGTATGGACAACGATTTCCTGTGCCTGCTTCGGGTAAAAACCTAATTCGACACCGCCTTCGATGGCTGCGCGGATATAGCGCAAGGCGAATGCGATCCCGCTGGAAGCCAAAGCGGTTCCGGCAGACATCAGGCGTTCTTCGACCAACATCGCGTTTCCCAATTCGTTGAAGATATTAATGATTAAGTCCGTTTGCTCTTTGGAAGCATTACGGGCTGCTACGAAAGTCATACTGCTAAGCACTTCGATTGCCGTATTCGGCATGATACGGAAAATAGTCGGGGTTGTCAGGCAATCGTCGAACCCCGTGTTTTTGGTCAGATAGGTGTTCAGCAGATCGAATGTGATACCTGCGGCAACGGAAACGATTATCTGTTTGTCATAGTCGAGTATGCCTTTGATCTGGTCGATAATTTCTTCTACGCGCCACGGTTTTACGGCAATGACGATGATGTCGGCGCCTTTGACCGCTTCTACATTGTCCAGCGAGAGGACGAAATCAGGATTCGTATTCCTTATTTTCTCCAGAGTCGTATCTGATTGTGCCGTGCAAGTGATATCCGATGCTTTAAACATATGACCTTTTGCTAATCCTCGTGCTATGGCACCGCCGATATTTCCGGCGCCGATAATTGTGATCTTCATGTTTTCTTTATATTATAGTTATTATGTCTGACA
This sequence comes from Parabacteroides sp. merdae-related_45_40, assembly GCF_001915675.1. Lineage (NCBI taxonomy): Bacteria > Pseudomonadati > Bacteroidota > Bacteroidia > Bacteroidales > Tannerellaceae > Parabacteroides > Parabacteroides sp. merdae-related_45_40. Next base: position 12,707 of record NZ_MNQY01000100.1, read on the forward strand.
AAGATACAGTTTAAATTGTCAATTGTCCATTGCCCATTGTCAATTTAATCGTATCTTTGCCCTTCAAAATTAATCTAATAACATAATATAAATAGATTTACATGAAAAAGACAATTATTGCGGTTGGTATGCTGTTCGCCATGACGATGTCTGCAACAATCCATGCACAAGAATCAGGGAAGAAGGAAAATGAAGAAGGGTTTGTTTTTACGACAGTGAAGGAGAATCCGATCACTTCGATTAAGAACCAGAATCGAGCCGGAACTTGTTGGTGTTATTCGACAATGGCATTCCTGGAATCTGAATTGCTTCGTATGGGAAAGGGTGAATATGATTTATCCGAAATGTTTACGGTTTACAATACTTATCTGGATCGTGCGGATGCAGCTGTGCGTACTCACGGGGACGTTTCCTTTTCACAAGGCGGTTCTTTCTATGACGTGATTTATGGAATGGAGGCTTTTGGCCTGGTTCCGGAAGAAGAAATGCGTCCGGGTGTGATGTATGGCGATACGTTGAGCAACCATACCGAACTTTCCGCCCTTGCAGATGCAATGGTCGCAGCTGTAGCCAAAGGCAAACTGCGTAAATTGCAATCAGATGAGAATAACGCCATGTTGTGGAAAAAAGCGGTTGCTGCCGTTCACGAAATTTATTTGGGCAAGGCTCCAGAGAAATTTACTTATAAAGGTAAAGAATATACTCCGCAGTCTTTCTATAAGTCAACCGGTTTGAATCCTTCCGACTATGTGTCTTTGACATCTTATACACATCGTCCGTTCTATACCCAATTCCCGATCGAAGTCCAGGATAACTGGCGTCATGGATTGTCTTACAACTTGCCTATCGACGAATTGATGGAAGTGTTCGACAATGCTATCAATACCGGCTATACGATTGCCTGGGGTTCTGACGTGAGCGAATCCGGCTTTACCCGTGATGGTGTAGCCGTTATGCCTGACAATGACAAGGTTCAGGAGTTGAGTGGCTCCGATATGGCTCATTGGCTGAAATTGAAACCGGAAGAAAAGAAACTGAATACAAAACCTCAACCACAGAAATGGTGCACGCAGGAAGAACGCCAGTTGGCTTATGACAACTACGAAACGACTGATGACCACGGTATGCAGATCTATGGTATCGCTAAAGACCAGGAAGGCAATGAATACTACATGGTGAAGAACTCTTGGGGTACTTCCAATAAGTATGAAGGCATTTGGTATGCATCCAAGGCATTTGTCCGTTACAAGACTATGAACATCGTTGTTCACAAAGATGCACTTCCTAAAGCGATCAAAGCGAAATTAGGAATCAAATGATTTATCCCTATTGCTATTCCAATTTACAAATCATAAACAGAAAAGAGGCCTCCAGGAATCGGAGTGCCTCTTTTCTGTTTATATAAAAGATGTGCTGTGAAGATGTATCGATTATTGTACGAGCTTTAGCGTGTAATTAAGGTCGGAGGCGGCTTTTTGTAATTCTTGGTTCAGCATGGTCAGGCTATCCCCTTCTGCCTGGAAATAAAATACCATGCTGCCATCACTTGGGATCAGTTCATATATGACTGCGCTTGCATCAGCAGGAGTTCCTTTTTTCACTTGGCGTTTACCGGTAGAAGTGAATGTCTGGTCTTTGCCGTTTTCGGCTTCCAGATAAGTGGCGTCCAATTCATAAACGCCGTCATCGCTATCTTGCTGATAGAACAATGTCAGGTCGTAAACGATACCAGGTCCATCGGCGGCAGGAATAGTCCCTTTATATTTTTTTTGTACGACTGCCCCCTTTTTCGGATCCAGTTTCAAGGAGTCGCGCATATTGACCGGCTTTGCCGGTTTAGCTTTTACAACTGGTAGCTCCGGCAGAGAAGGAGCATCGGGAGCCGCTTCGGCGACGGCAATACTTTCTTCTTCAACTAACACGGGAGTGTCTTTTGCTGCCTTCCCGTTACATGCAGCCAAAAATGCCAGTGCTGCTACTGCGATAAAATACTTTTTCATTTTGTACTTTTTATTTAGAGATTTAGTGACTTTTGGAGATATAACAAAAGACCCCCTGCCTTTTGTTTTTGCAGAGGGTCTTTTTAACTATCTACCGCCGGCGGGCAGATGGTCCAGCCAGTATTTGGCCATCGTCATTCGTAAGTGCAGGGTTGTGCCAGGACGTTCGTAAATGCCGTGGCTGCGCATCGGATAGCTTACTTGGCTGAACATCTTGCCATGTTTCACCAGCTCGTCGACCAGCATCTCGCAGTTCTGATAGTGGACGTTATCGTCGCCAGTACCGTGTATCAGGAGCAGGTTCCCTTTCAGTCCGGATGCGTATGTGATAGGAGAACCTTTTCGGTAACCTTCCGGATTGTTTTGAGGTGTGTTCATGTACCGTTCCTGATAAATCGTGTCGTAGGTGCGTTGGTCGGCAACGAAAGCGATGGCGATACCCGTATGGAAGACGTCCGGATAACGGAACATAGAGTTCAGTGTCTGGCTTCCGCCGCCGCTCCATCCGGTAATGCCGATACGGTTCGCGTCGATAAACGGGTAACGGCGTGCCATATCTTGGATGCCTCGTGCCTGGTCTTCGGATGCGAACGTGCCGACCTCGCCATAGATGCATTTACGCCATTCGCGGCCGCGCGGAGTGTTGGCTCCTCGGTTGTCGATGCTGACAACGATATATCCGAGGTTGGCGACATATTGGTTCCAGAGATCACCACCGCTCCATACATCCTGTACGGTCGAACTGGCCGGTTCGCCATAGACCTCTATGATGACGGGGTATTTCTTTGTCGGATCGAAGTTGACCGGTTTGATCATCCAAGCATCCAGTTCGAGATTGCCGGAGGTCACTTTGACAAACTCTTTCGGGTTCAGCCCCAGCGCAGCATATTGTTCGCGTGCCTTTGCATTGTCCTCTATCATCCTTACAGACTGATGCTTGGGGAAGGAAACCATGTCGATCATTGAAGGGGTTGCCGCATTGCTATAGGTATGGACCGCCCATTTTCCGGTAGGCGACATATTATAACGATGCTGTCCCGGCTGTCCTGCCGGACTGAGCCGTTTCACTTCTCCTTTTCCGAAAAGTTCGGCACTGTAGAGATAACGTTGGGTATAGTTTTCCGGTGAAGCGATAAAATATACCAGTCCCTTCTGAAGATCCGTCCCGACCGGCGATATATAGTCGAAGTCGCCTTTCGTAACCGGCTGTATCTCCTTCCCGTCCCGGCTGATGCGATAGAGGTGGCGCCATCCGTTGCGTTCGCTCTCCCAGGTGAACCAAGTATTGTCCTTCAGCCATTGGATATTGTCGTTCGTGTCCAGCCATGCTGCATCTGTGTCGGTGAAGATATTTTGAGGTGTAGGGCTACCGATGCGGGCGATCCATACTTTGTTCGTGTTCTGAGGACGGTTCATCTGTTGGATGAACAGTTCGTTGCTTCCGGGGATAAACTCCATACGGGGAATGTAGTTGTTTCGCGGATCGCCGGGAATCTCTATCCAGGTTGTCGCTCCCCCGGCTGCCGGAAGATAGCCCACTTTGACTGCCGAGTTCGTGCTGCCTGCCTTCGGATAAGGGAAATGCAAGATGGTCGGGTAGATGGAATCCACATTATTGATGATGTCGAACACCCCCGTTCCTTTTGTGTCGCTTTGCCAGTAGGCGATATATTGTCCGTCCGGACTCCATCGGAAACCGTCGCGGCAGGCGAATTCTTCTTCATACACCCAGTCGAATGTACCGTTCACGATCGTCTGGCTCCCGTCATGGGTCAGCTGAGTGATCTGGCCGGAAGCGACATCTTCTACATATATATTATTGTTCGAAACGAAAGCCACACGTGTTCCGTCAGGCGAGAATTTTGCAAACATCATCGATGATTCGGGCAGTCCCTTCCCCAATTGGCGCAAAGTCCCGTCTTTCAGAGTCAGTACCCAGTAGTCACCCCTCGTGTCGTAACGCCATACCCGTTTTGTATTGTTATAGATTAAGACCTTCCCGTTGTCGGTGCTCCAAGAGATGCTGCGGATGGCAATTGGCTTCCCGGTTTCTTTGTTGATAAACATGGAAGAGGGAATGATGACTTCCCTCCGGTTGTCTTTGGCGCGGTAGGCGACAATGTCCATACCGCCTGTTTCAGCGTTTGGTTCCATCCGGCTGTATCGCTCGCCATCCTTCATCCATGTCATGGCGCCGATTCCTTTTGTCTGTATGAGCCGTCCGCCTATGATTTCTTCGAGGTGGAGTTTGCCCTTTGTGGCGGTCGTTTCGCCTTTCGCAAACGGATCGCCGTCTGTCTCTGTCCGGTTTTCCCACGGCATGATTACCTGTGCCATGCTTGCATTTCCGGCCAACAGGATGCATGCTACCGGAATAATGAGTTTGTTTAGTTTCATGTATATTGGTTTTTCTATGATTATTAGTGTGCAAAGAACGGAATGTTTTATAAGATAAGCAAAGGAAATGAAAAAAGTAAGTGGATGTTTTTAATAAATTGTTAAATTGCAGAACTTTTGATGAAAAAACAAAAAACGGTGATTATGTTAGAAGATATAAAAGAAAATATGTTGGGAGAAAAGCATGAATCTCTTTTGGATGAGAACAAAATGCTTCGTGAATTATTGAAGTCTGCGTTGGATGAAAATAAGAAATTTTGTGAGGATCTGGAATTAAAGCAGAAAGAAGTGGATTCTTACAAAAAAATGAATATTGAAGGGAAAGAAGAATATGGTAACTTAAGAAAGTTATATGATGGAGCGAAGGCAGAAAGAAATGAGTATTTTCGCATGTATTCGGAGCTCCTCAATGAAAATAAGGATTTGAAGAAGTCTTATGAGAATTTTGTGAAAGCGAAGAACGCTCAATATTTAAGGAAAAGAAAAACTTCATCTCAGAAGGATGTAGACACTTTGAACCTGAAGTTGGAGAAAGCAAGGGCGTGTATTTCCGATTTGGAAGCAAAGAACGAGTCTTTTTATCAAGAGAGCATTCACCTTAAGAAGCGGCTTGACGTTTATTACTCCTTGCATGAAGGCAAAAACGATGTTTTCGATACCGTGACTGGCATTGTCGATGAACTTGAGAAAGCGTTCCGGGTCACTTTCGAATTTACCGAGCCAAGCCTGAAAGGCATGGCGGAGTTGTTTAGGAAAGAAAAGGCTAAAATGGAATACCAGTATGCTAATATCGAGTACGTGGATAAAATGTTTGACAAGATAATGAAAGCAGAGAAGAGCTTAAAGGAAAAAGAAGAAAAGTTTGAAACGAATAAAAAAATGGTAGAAGAACTTTATCCCCGATTCTACTATTTGATAAAGAATAAGAAATTAGTCTTAGAGCAGATCTCTAATTTGAAAAGATGGGAGGAAGAACTGAAAGATAATAAAATAAAGGATGCCTATGAAAGGCTGATGGAACAGGAATTCGAATACGAGCGGCGGAAAAGTCGGTTGCAGGAGAATGAGGCGTTGTTGAAACGTGAAGAGAGATGGTTGCATAGTGAGCTGGTTGGAATGAACAAGCAGAGAGATGAATTGATAAATGAAAATATCGAAATCCAGCGTCAACTCTATGCCGAGATCGAAAAGAACGAACAGGTCCTCTTCATCATCCGCTCTTTGAACAGCATGAACCCTTTATATGAAAAAATAACGAAGGAGCTGGTCGCTTCTGTTCGCGGTGAGAAAACCCGTCACATCGTTACCTCTTTCCTGAAGGGGGAAAGTATCTACGAGATTGCACAAAGAGAAGGTAAATCTGCCACTTCTGTACGTCGGATGGTTCTTTTGTCCCTAATGGTCAAAACGAGGAAATAGCTTGTGCAGCATTTATAAGCCAGCCTGTTTTTTGTGCATTTTTCAAAAGAAAAATGTCAGATATATGAGGGGATGAATCTCTTACTCGCTCTATCTTTATCCCCGAATTACGAAAAAAAGAAAAATACCATGAGTACATTACTGAACCGCCTTACCTTATTAGTCTCTTTCGCCTTTTCGGCTCTTTGCCTGCAGGCTGCCGACAAGAAACCTTTTGGGCTGATGACTGACCTGATTGAACATACCGGGCAGACGTGGCAGAACGGATACGCGTCGAATCTTCCGGTCTGGCAGCTCGAAGAGGCGATCGAACCGTTGCAATATGCCGCCATCCGTTCATCACATCCCGCCTTTTCCTGGATCGTACCGGGCGAAACCGGAGGAACACGACAAACCGCTTATCGCGTGATCGTGGCCGATAACCGTGAAGATGCTGCTTCTGGAAGAGGTAATCTGTGGGACAGCGGGGTGGTCGGGAGCGATCGGTCCGTAGCTGTCCGTTACGCCGGTGAAGCATTGAAACCGGGTAAATCCTATTTCTGGCGGGTAAAGACGGTGACCAATACCGAGGGGGAAAGCGAATGGTCCGAAGTGAAGGCTTTTCGCACTGCTGACCGCCTGTCCGAATATGAAACAGCCTACTACCCACAGGTGAAGACGATGGAGTTTCCGGTCGGAATAACGGAAATCCGTCCCGGTACGTGCCTTGTCGACTTCGGGAAAGATGCTTTCGGGCAGTTGGTGCTGACGTTGGCATCCGATGGTACGCGCGATTCGGTGGTCGTGCATTTAGGGGAATGTCTCGAAGGAGGACGCATCCTGCGTGATCCGGGTAAATCGACAATTCGTTATCACCGCTATCCGTTGGCTTTGTTGAAGGGGACGAACACATACCGGATCAAGATCAAGAAAGATAAACGGAATACCGGATCGGCTGCCGTGTTGATACCGGAATATGTGGGCGAAGTCGTCCCTTTCCGCTATTGCGAGATCGAAGGGTATGAGGCGCCTCTCACACCTGCATCGGTTGTCCGCGAGACGGTGCATTATCCGTTTGATGAGACGGCTTCTTCTTTCCGTTGTTCTAACGATACGTTGAATCAGATCTGGGATCTCTGCAAATATTCTGTCCGGGCCACTTCATTCTCCGGGATTTATGTAGATGGCGACCGCGAACGTATTCCTTATGAGGCGGATGCCCTGATCAACCAGCTTTGCCACTATGGGGTGGATCGTGAATATGCGATTGCCCGTCGCTCGCATGAATACCTGCTGCAATATCCGACATGGCCGACCGAATGGATCTTGCAGGCGTTGTCGATAGCCTGGTACGATTATCTGTATACGGGCGATAGCCGTTCGCTCGAATCCAGTTACGAATTGCTGAAACCGCGTATCTTGATGGCTCTCCGCGAGAAGAACGGGTTGATCAGCACGACGACCGGATTGCAGACGGACGATTTCCTTCGTTCCATCCGTTTTAAGGGGCAGATACGGGATATTGTGGACTGGCCGCATACCGGAATACTCGGTTTGGGAAAGAAGCAAGGAGGAGAAGACGACGGATTTGCTTTTACCGATTATAATGTAGTGACGAACGCCTGGCATTACGCGGCTTTGAAGCAGATGGAAGGTATTGCCGGTGCATTGGATAAGCAGGATGATGTCGCTTTTTATGCATCCGAATCGGACGCTTTCAAAAAACGGTTCATCCGTTCGTTCTTTGATGTTCGCAAGGGGTATTTCACGGATGGTCTTGCTGCCGACACCGACCATGCTTCCCTACATGGCAATATGTTCCCGTTGGCGTTCGATCTGGTTCCGGCCGGAAAGAAGCAAAATGTCGTCGATTTTATCCAAACCCGCGGGATGGCTTGCAGCGTCTATGGCTCGCAATTCCTGATGGACGCCCTCTATGAAGCGAATGATGCCGAATATGCTTTGCATATGTTGACCAAGACGGACGACCGCAGTTGGTATAATATGATCCGTGTCGGCTCGACTATCTCGCTTGAAGCCTGGGACAACAAGTACAAGCCAAACCAAGACTGGAACCATGCCTGGGGAGCGGCTCCTGCCAATATCATCCCGCGTCGCCTGATGGGAGTGGAGCCTCTTACGCCCGGTTTCGGCACTGCCCGTATCAAACCGCAGCTTGCTTCGCTCGAATGGGCGGAGGCAACGATTCCGACGATCCGGGGGGCGATCCGTATGGAGGTGGAGAATAAGGCGGACGCCTATATTCTGAAGGTGACGATTCCTGCCAATATGGATGCCGAAGTGTATCTTCCGCTCCCGTCCGGCAAATACACCGTGACGAATAATGGTGCTCCGGTGAAAGTTTCCCGCGTGAAGGGCGAGCCATTCCTTTATGCCGGGAAGATCGGTTCCGGCAGCTATACTTTTGTGGTGAATTGACCGTCCCGTTTGTACCGTATTGCTTTGTATGCTATCTTTGCGCCTTCAAAACAATAAAAGACTGAAGAACAAATGAAGAGATCTATTTATGCCGTAATCAGCTTGATAATGATGGTGATGGCAGTCGGGTTTACCGCCTGTGGGGATGATGACAAAGGCTTCTCTGCCGAACAGATTGCCTATTTCGAGAAGAACCTTGAGTTCATCCGCGAAAAGAAAGTATTGAAGGGAGACGATGGGGAGCTGCTTTACAAGCAAATCGTTTTAGGCGGTGACACCGCCTTGTATCGTGTTTTGGGTAAGGAAGGAGAGGAAACGCAATGCCCGACGAGCCAGACTCCTGTAACAATGATCTTGAAAGGTGATTTTATCAGCGGCCAGAATTTCCAGAAGGAGATGACGATGACGCTTACTCCTGCTGGCGTCGTACCGGGGTTGGGAGCAATATTGTTGAATAATACTATTGGCGAACGGGTTGAGGCGATTATCCCAGCTAACTTGGGATATGGCTATTATGATTACAGAGGGGTTCCTGCTGGTTCAACCTTGATCTTCACCTATACGATAGAGAAGTTCAATTGATTGGATGAAGAATGTAACTGCTGATTTATCAGTTATTGTCCTCCCAAAAAATCAAAGATCCACCAACCGGAAGCTCCGATGGTGGATCTTATTTATATAAAGAAACAATTAAGCTGTATAGCGATGGTTGGCAAACCGTCTTCTTTTTTAAGCATTCAGCACCTTGCGGAATCGTACGATGAATTCCTTTGCCTCGTCCATGCTCAGACAGAGTGGCGGCAACAGACGGATCGTGTTGGTTCCGGCTACTCCCGTAAATACCTTCTCTTCGAACAGCAACTTGCTGCGTACTTCCTTGATCGATTCTTCGAACTCGATACCGATCATCAGACCACGTCCGCGAATCTCTTTAATTCCCGGTAGCTTATGCAATTCATCCAACAGGTAAGCTCCTACTTCCCGCGCATTGTCGATCAGCTTTTCATCTTCCATGATCTCCAGTACGGCAATGGCGGCTGCACAAGCTAAATGATTGCCTCCGAAAGTTGTGCCTAACATCCCGTATACCGGTTTGAACATCGGGCTGATCAGCAATCCGCTCATAGGGAAACCGTTGCCGATACCTTTTGCCACCGAAATCAGGTCCGGTTTGATTCCGGCATACTGGTGGGCGAAGAACTTACCGCTGCGTCCGTATCCCGACTGGATTTCATCAAGAATCAGGCAGGCTTCATATTTCGTACACAAGGCGCGCAGTTCCTGCATAAAGGAATCGGTTGGCAACTGGATGCCGCCCACGCCTTGAATACCTTCGATAATAACCGAAGAAACGTCCCCCTTCTGCAATTCGGCTTCTACTGCTGTCGCGTCATTCAGAGGTAGATAGGTTACGGCGAGATCCTCATTTACCGGAGCGATGATTTTCGGATTGTCTGTCACGCGTACGGCAGCAGACGTACGTCCGTGGAAGGCATGTTTGAAAGCAATCACACGTTTCTTTCCGTTGTGGAAAGAGGCTAATTTCAAAGCATTTTCATTGGCTTCGGCTCCTGAGTTGATCAAGAAGAGCGAATAGTCGTCATAACCGGATGCCTTACCCAATTTGTCTGCCAATTTCTGTTGGAGACTGTTGATGACGGAGTTGGAATAGAATCCTAACTTGTTTACTTGTTCGGTGATAGCCTTTACATAAGTAGGATGGCTATGGCCGACCGAGATTACGGCATGTCCGCCATACAGGTCGAGGTATTCGTTTCCCTCTGTATCCCATACATGACATCCCTTGCCTTTGACAATCTCTATATTGAATAATGGATATACGTCGAATAGATTCATAATGTAAAAATGTTTATAAATGATGATTTATCGGTTACTTTTGGATCAAGCCTTAACCGTCCGGTCTACTCCGGTTCTCTCTTTTGCCGTCTGCTGAAGCAGACGGCAAAAGAGAATCTGCGACATAAAGAGCAGCTTAGCCTGTTTGCTCACCGATAAATCATCATTTGTATATTAATTAAAACGCTGAAGGCTTCAGATGCAACCCTACCGTCTCTTCCAAGCCGAAGAGGAGGTTCATGTTGTGGACTGCTTGGCCGCTCGCTCCCTTCAGCAGGTTGTCTATCATCGAAACGATCAGCAGCTTGTCTTCCTGTTTCAACAGATAGATCAAGCACTTGTTCGTATTTACCACTTGTTTCAGATCCGGGTTCTTGTCGGTGATGAAAGTGAAAGAGTGATCAGCGTAGTATTCTTCATAAATACGCTTGATCTCATCCAGTCCGATTTTGCAATCCAGATAAGTCGTGGCAAAGATACCTCGTGAGAAATTACCTCTCACCGGGATAAAGTTGACCATACTGTTGAAGCTGTTCTGCAATTGCCGTAGACTCTGTCCGATTTCTGCCAGATGCTGATGCGTGAACGGTTTGTAAATCGAGATGTTATCGTTTCGCCAGCTGAAATGAGAAGTGGACGACGGTTTGACTCCAGCTCCTGTCGATCCCGTGATTGCATTTACATGCAAATCCGAGTTCAGCATCAGATGCTTGGCCAGTGGTAAAACAGCTAATTGGATACAGGTGGCAAAACATCCGGGGTTTGCAATATGCTGTGCGTTGCAGATACGGCGTCGGTTCAGTTCGGGCAGGCCGTAGACGAAATCGTGTTCAGGGCTTTCGATGCGGTAGTCCATACTGAGATCGATGATCTTCACGTTTTCGGGTACGGTATGACTCTCCATGAACTTCTTCGTATCGCCGTGAGCGGTACAGAAGAAAAGGAGGTCGATCTGGTCCAGCGGCAGTTCATCGGTAAATATCAAATCTGTTTCGCCATACAGTCCGCTATGCACGTCCGTGATCTTGTTGCCGGCATTGCTCGTACTGTTCACAAATGTAATCTCGGCGTCCGGATGATTCAGCAGCAAGCGGATCAATTCGCCTGCCGTATATCCTGCACCTCCAATAATCCCGACTTTGATCATATTTCTTCGTCCTTATGGTTGTTGTAATAAACACGCAGTGGAGTGGAAGTGACCTTGATGAAACCTTTTGCATCTTCGGCTGTCCAACCTTTCTGCATTTCTCCGTATTCTCCGAACTTGGTCTTTACCAGATCGTCTTTTGAATCGACGCCGACAGTCGAGAACGAAAGCGGGCGAAGTTCCAAAATGACAGTACCGTTCACATTGCGCTGTGATTCCTGCAACATAGCTTCAATGTCGCGCATAACCGGTTCGAGATACTGGCTTTCGTGGAGGAACATTCCATACCAGTTGGCAACCTGGTCTTTCCAGTATTGCTGCCATTTGCTAAGCGTATATTTTTCGAGGAAGCGATGAGCGCCGATAATCAGCATTGGAGCGGCTGCTTCAAATCCTACACGTCCTTTGATGCCGATGATCGTATCTCCCACATGCATGTCACGGCCGATACCGTATGCAGCACCGATTTCTTCCACCTTCTGGATGGCAGCGATTTTGTCTTCGAATACTTTACCGTTCACGGCATGGATTTCACCGTTTTTGAATTCAAGACGAAGTTCTTCGCTGCCAGTCTTTGTCACTTGTTTCAAATAAGCACTTTCCGGCAGACCTTGTGTGGAGTCGAGAATTTCGCCGCCGCAGATGGAAGTTCCCCACAAACCTACATTGTAGGAATATTTCAGTTTCGTGAAGTCTGCTTCGAAGCCATGTTCTTTCAGATAGTTGATTTCGTAGTCGCGGCTCAATGCCATATCGCGTGTCAGCGTGATGATCTCGACATTCGGAGCCAGCACCAAGAATGTCATGTCGAAGCGGATCTGGTCGTTTCCGGCTCCTGTGGAACCGTGGGCGATCGCATCGGCACCGATCTCGTTTGCATAGCGGGCGATTGCCAACGCCTGAAAAATACGTTCCGAACTGACGGAGATCGGATAAGTACCGTTACGGAGTACATTTCCGAAGACCATATATTTCAGGCTCTTTTCATAATATTCTTTTGTTACGTCAATTGTCACATATTTAGTTGCCCCTAACTTATAGGCGTTTTCTTCGTTTTGTTTCAACTGTTCTTCGCTGAAACCGCCTGTGTTGGCACAAGCTGCATACACTTCATATCCTTTTTCCTTGGCCAGATACATAACAGTAAAAGATGTATCCAATCCCCCACTAAATGCGACTACTACTTTTTTCTTCATTTTGTATACCTGTATTGATCTTTATTTTTTAATTCTTAATTTTTAATTCTTAATTTCCCTCGCCTCTCTCTCGGCCCGATGAGGATCGTCCGGATCGAAGAGCATTCCGGTACAGATGCAGTAACGGCGGCCGGTACGTTCGAGGATATCATGGTTGACACAGCCTTCGCAACCTCTCCAGAAAGCCTCGTCGTCTGTCAGGTCGGCAAAGGTAACCGGCACATATCCTAATTCCGTATTCATTTTCATGACGGCAGCACCCGAAGTCAGACTAAAAATCTTGGCGTGAGGCCAGCGCATACGGGCCAGCTGGAAGGTCATCTCCTTGATTCTTTTGGCAATGCCCAATCCTCGAAAGTCGGGATGCACGATCAGGCCGGAGGTGGTCACATATTGTTTGTTACCCCAAGACTCGATATAGCTGAAACCTGCAAATTTGTTACCTTCTAAAGCAATGACGGCTTTTCCTTCCTTCATCTTTTGGGCAACGTATTCATGTGTACGCTTGGCGATACCGGTTCCGCGCACTTTGGCGGCGGCTTCGATCGTGTCGAGGATGATATCTACATATTCCTCGTGACAGGCTTCAGCGATCATCACATCAATTTTTCTTTCTTGTTCCATTTTTATGTTTGTTCTTTTATCTTCTGTTGTTAGTGGGAACAAACGATCAGTTCCCTATACATTATATATATATTATATAAAATGAGCCAATGCTTTTACGATCTTGTCCCGGCTGATCCCTTCGCGCGGGATGATCAGGATCGTGTCGTCTCCGGCAATCGTGCCCAGTATTTCGCAGGGCGCATGCGTATCGATATCCGAAGCAATCCCCATTGCATATCCCGGGCGGGTCTTGACAACGGCCAGATTACCCGAAAACTCGATGTTGGGATGATACTGCGTTTGCTCTTTCACTGGTTGCATAAGTGCTGAATAATCGGGCAGGCGATATACATAATTTCCGTCCCCGTCATGTACTTTGATGACTTTCAGTTGCTTTATGTCGCGTGACAGGGTCGCTTGGGTAACCTGGAATCCGCTATTTTCCAACTGTTTAAGCAGCTCTTCCTGATTTCCTATTTTCTCTGTCTGTATAATGCGGCAGATGGCATCCAATCGTTCTTTTTTTGTACTCATACTTGTATATTTATGCAACAAGGCTGCAAATATAAAGAGTATAATTGAATAATTATGCAAGTGTGCCTTCTTTTTTTGTATAAATCTTCATATTCTTTATCTCTTGAGCAAAAAGCCTTTACGAATTGTTTATTATGAAGAGAAATCATAATTTTGCAAATAGTATAAATAAAGGATAAAAAATGAAGAAGATTACAAGTTTATTCGTCGCCATGTTGCTGTTGCTAAGCAGTTGCGGAAGTGTCCCGTTGACCGGAAGAAAGCAGGTTTTGCTTGTTTCGGATCAGGAAGTGCTGTCGTCCAGCCTGACCCAATATTCTGATTATATGAAATCGGCTAAGAAATCATCATCGAAAGACGGTGCCGCTATGGTGACACGTGTTGGTAAAAAGATAGCGGCCGCTACTGAACAATATCTGAGAAACAACGGGTTGGAGAGCGAAATCAAGAATTTTGCATGGGAGTTTAACTTGGTGAACGATCCGCAGGTCAACGCGTTTTGCATGCCGGGGGGTAAAATCGTTGTCTATGAAGGACTGATGCAGTTGGTTTCGTCGGACGATGAATTGGCCGTCGTGGTCGGTCATGAAGTGGCGCATGCCGTAGCCAAACACAGCAACGAGCGTATGAGTCAGCAGTTGATGGCACAATACGGTGCGCAGATATTGGGGCAGGCGTTAAGTAATAAGTCGGCTGCTGTCCAGAAGATCGGTGCTTCCGTTTATGGCTTGGGTGCTCAATACGGTGTTATGTTGCCATTCTCACGCAAACACGAATCCGAGGCGGATTATATGGGACTGGTCTTTATGGCAATGGCCGGCTATAATCCCGCAGTTGCCGTCAACTTCTGGCAAAAAATGTCAGCCGGCAAATCCGGCTCCACTCCTGAATTTATGAGCACGCACCCCAGTGATGCCACCCGTATTAATGAGATTAAGCAGCATTTACCGGAGATAGAGAAGTACAGGGTAAAGAAATGATTTGTCACCATGATATGTCTTGTCCTGATTTAGATTGGCCATGCCTCCCCGTTTTACCTCTATATATTTAAGAGAAAAACAAGGACACTACAATATTAATTAATCAACAAATACACAGGTATTAACAGCATTACTACCACTCCTTTGCTTTTCGCCCTTAGTCGAAAAGGTTTTTGACCAGTGTCGAAAGGGCTTTTGACCAAGGGCGAAAAGGTTTTCGACTAAAGGCAAAAGGTCTGTGGGCTGGCTGTTTGATAACAGTAGCATGGCAATTGTCTTTTAAATAGGACCTTCCGAGGCCGACTTTATCCCTGATGAAGGCAAACGCAAACGGTGAAGCCGTTTTTTACTACCAACATTCATCTGTCAAAAGTCCCAATAAGGGTTATTGTCTGTTTTGGTGACATGTCTTATCATTGTCTTTGTCCTGAATGATTAGGGTGGGCCATAAAATTTCTTCGGTATAGGCATGTTATACCGTTATCCCCATCTTCTTCATCAAGAAGCAGGCATTCATATTTTGGGCTATCCCTTCTCTGAGTTGGTAGGAAAATGTCAGTTCGTTGTCTTGGATATCGGCCTCAAAACGATAATTCTTGATCTGGTTCGGGAATTCCTTTTCAAGTTCGCCTAACGCCAGATCGTGTGTGGCAATGATACCGCAAGCCTGATTCGCTACCAGCTGTTTCATCAAAGCAAGGGAACCTTTTTGTTTGTCGATCGAATTGGTCCCTTTCAGGATTTCATCTAAAATGATGAATAGCTGTTCGCCCTGTTGCAAGCGATCGATAATCATCTTCAGCCGTTTCAGTTCGGCAAAGAAATAAGACTCATTGCTTGCAAGAGAATCGGAAGTACGCAGGCTGGTCACCATCCGGGCCGGATATAAAGTCAGAGACGCCGCACAAACCGGAGCACCGATACAGCCGAGCAGATAGTTGACGCCGATGGTACGCAGGTAAGTGCTTTTTCCTGCCATATTCGCTCCCGTAATAATCAGGAACCAGGGACTTTTCCGGATCTCGATGTCATTCTTTACGCATATGTCCCGGCGCAGTAACGGATGTCCGAGCGCTTTGCCTTCCATTTTGAAATATACGTCTGCTATCTCAGGATAAATGTATTCCGGGTGATTGAAGGCAAATCCACCCAGCGAACAGTAAGCATCGAACAAAGCCAATGCTTCGAACCAACGTTCCGTATCCTCTCCATGCTCTATCTTCCATTTTTCCAGCTTTATCGCCATGCGGGTATCGCGCAAAGTGAAAATATTCAGTATGACGCCGATTGCACTGAAACGTTGGTTCAGCGCACCGATATGTCCGGAGAGTTTTTTGATGATCGAAGAGGCCGTTTGCCCGTCGCTTGCAAACCGGTTGTGGATATCGGCGAGCTCGGCGGATTGAAAGTTTTCACCTTCGATACATTTGATCAGCTCGGAATAAGTCTGCAATATTTGCTCCATTCTGTCCAAAGAATTGTGTACCGTAGCGATCTGCTTCGCATTGAGATAAGCGATAATGAAAGACAATCCGAAGAACATGCCGGCTATCGATACCGGGAGCAGGTTCAGTGCACATCCTATCGCGACCAATACCCAGATGGAAGGGATCAGACAGATGAGCAGTTTCCATATTTTATTGTTGATCAAGCAGGGAGCCGCTTTACTTAATAGAGAAATAAGTTGTTGGTCGTCCTTGTTTCCCGGATGCAGAATGCCTGTCACATAGAAATGTTGCCGGAGCTGTGTGAACGATTCCAGTTCGCGGATCGCTTCCTGGCGTCTTAATATCATAGCCTTGTCGGTGAGTGGTTGCATAAACCAGCCGGCCAGCTTCTCTTTTCCCATGAAAGTAACCGTGCGGTTGACGGACTGGAAAAGCGAATGGTTTCCGAACAAATCCAGATCAAGGCTGAACGAATGTTCTGCGGAACTTTTTTCCGGTGCTCCGTCGAACGCACTGAAATCGTAATCCAACCCGTTCAGTTCGTTTTTGCACAGGTTCGCCAGTGCTTCGGCGTAACATTTCCGGGCGAAGAGCTTGGTGTGCCAGACCATTAGAGCGATAAACGGGATAGTAAACAAGACGGCGATCCCGGCCAGCACTTTCCAGTCTTCGGATTTGAAGAACCAGACCATGGCGATCAGACCGGCGACCAACAACAAACGGATGCTTCCGAGCAAATGAATTTTTTTCTTCAGGTTATCGGCCCTGCGGGTGTAAGCCGTGACAATATCTTGGTAATAGTTGTATATCTTTTCCATGCCTGCAAAGATAAATAAAAATGAACTAACCATTCTGTAATTGGTTTTATTTAAAAGAATGATAACGAAATGACCAATATAGGTGCTAAAGAGGCGAATTATCATTCATTGATTCGTATATCTTTGCTAAGGTTTTTATCGACTCAATAAACTTGATGCGTTTTATGAAAAGGATCGTGATGCTTCTGTTTCTGTCTGTGATGGTCTGTACCCTCTCGGCACAGGAAAAAAAAGGAGAAACTATCGGGGAAAGGATCGTGGCGAATGCTTATAACGCCGACAGTATCCGCGGCATTTTGGACAAGATGCCGTATTTCACCCTGTTCAAGGACAATTACTTCGTGGGAGGGACGACTCTCGGACATAAACCGACTGCTGCCAATTCGGACGTGAAGTTTCAGTTGAGTATCGCCCAACGACTGACAAAAAGCAAATTGCCGTTCGATACTTATCTGTTTATCCAGTACACTCAGAAGGCTTTTTGGAATGTCTTTCAGGAATCGTTGCCCATGAAGGACCTTAATTTTAATCCCGGTATCGGTCTGGGGCATCTGATCGTCTACCATAATAAATATATAGGTAAAGGGTATCTTATGCTCGAACATGAATCGAACGGGAAAGACAGCACCGCTTCCCGCAGTTGGAATAAAGTCACTTTTGCGGTTGCGATTACCCTCTCGCCGAATTGGGAGGCACAGTTCAAGACCTGGATACCGATTGTGGATGGTGAGAATAATAAAGACCTACTGAAATATAACGGGATCTTTCAGGTCGCCGCCAATTACCGGACCGACAACCGTCGTTTTAATTGTGGTGTGATCCTGACGAAGCGTAAGACTTGGACCAGCTTTAACACACAGGTCGAATTGAGTTACAAATTTAACAATAATGAGAATCAATATTTCTTCCTGCAATATTACAATGGTTATGGGGAAAATCTATTGGAATATAATAAGTTCAAAAGCATGATAAGGATAGGCTTCGTTATCAAGCCTTCCGATTTCAGCCTGTATTGACAGAAGACGATAAACAACCGCTCTCCTGTATTGTTATTTATATATACATTGTATAATAATGCAAAATAACAAAATGAATGTAAAGGAACAATACTGGAAATACTCTCTGGTTACGATTATCGTAGTGCTGGGGACGATTCTTTTTGTGGAATTCATCCCTTTTCTGGGAGGTATCTTGGGCGCTTGTACCATTTATATATTGGTTAGGAAACAAATGTTGTATCTGACCGAAAAGAAACATTTGCGGCGTAGCTTCGTTGCTGTAATCCTGTTGCTGGAAACGATCCTCTGTTTTTTGATACCGCTTTCGCTGGCTGTCTGGTTATTTATCAACAAACTGCAAAATTTCAATCTGGACCCGACTCAATTGGTCAAGTCGGCGGAACATATTGCGAACCTGATCGAGCAACGGACCGGATACGACGTGCTCGATACCTCCAATATCATGTCTGCTGTCTCCATTCTCCCGAAGATAGGGCAGGTCTTGATGGGAGGAATCAGCGGTTTCGCCATCAATGTGGCCGTACTGGTGCTGATACTTTATTTCATGCTGATTGGTGGTGCCAAGATGGAAAAGTATGTCTACAGCATTTTGCCTTTTAGTGACGAGAATAAGAAAAACGTCTTGAACGAGATCAATATGATCGTCACCTCCAACGCAATCGGAATTCCGTTGCTGGCCATCATCCAAGGGCTGATCGCTTTGCTCGGATATTGGATATTCGATGTGCCGAGTCCTTTCCTTTTCGGCTTTCTGACCTGTTTTGCCACGATCATTCCGGTTGTAGGTACAGCGTTGGTCTGGTTGCCGCTGGCTCTTTATATGACGTTGACAGGAGATTGGGTGAATGCTGCCGGACTGACGGCTTATGCTTTGATTATCATTACGAATGTGGATAACCTGATTCGTTTTATCTTGCAGAAAAAAATGGCGGATACTCATCCGCTCATTACCATATTCGGTGTGATCATCGGCTTGTCTCTATTCGGTTTTATGGGGATTATCTTTGGGCCGCTCCTGATTTCGATCTTTATACTTTGTTTCAATATATTCAAGGAAAAGTATCTGGATAATGCCCGATAACTGCTACTTTTGTATGGATAAATAAACAAAGCCATGCATAGCAGAAGAATAAAAAACAATTGGCACATCATCAAAGGACAGCCTCTTACCGAATTAGACAAAAAAGTGCTTTACTATCAGAATAAAGGCCACCTGGTGCCGTCACGCAAACTGATCAAGACAGCAGAACAGATCGAAGGCATCCGCCGGAGCAGTGTGGTGAATACCGGGGTGCTCGATTTGGTTGCAAGAGAGATCAAGGCCGGTATGTCTACTGCCGAGATCGATAAGTTGGTATATGATTATACCGTTTCGCACGGGGCTATTCCGGCGCCTCTGAATTATGAAGGGTTTCCGAAAAGCGTCTGCACTTCTGTCAACGAGGTGGTCTGCCACGGTATTCCCAGTGAAGATGAGATATTGGAAGAGGGGGATATTATCAATGTAGATGTTTCGACTATCTTGGACGGGTATTACTCGGATGCTTCCCGTATGTTTATCATCGGTAAAACGACATCTGAAAAGGAAAAGCTGGTGCGGGTGACGAAAGAGTGTCTTGAAATCGGTATGCAGGCGGCGAAACCGTTCGGTTTTGTCGGTGATATCGGCAATGCCATCCAACGCCATGCGGAGAAGAACGGGTATTCTGTCGTCCGTGATTTATGCGGTCATGGTGTCGGATTGGAGTTCCATGAAGAACCGGAGGTCTGCCATTTCGGACGAAAGGGGACAGGGATGCTTCTGGTTCCAGGTATGGTATTCACGATCGAACCGATGATCAACATGGGAACCTGGCAGGTCTTTATTGACGAAGAAGACGGATGGACAGTCGTTACCGAAGATGAACTGCCTTCCGCTCAATGGGAACATACGTTCCTGATGACGGAAACGGGGCTTGAGATATTATCTTATTGATTGATATAGGTTGGCGGAAGGAGATGTCGAAACAATATCCTGCTGACTAATCGACATGATTTAGGCACGGAATTTAATCCGTGCCTAAAAGAGCGTGATACAAAGGTGTTTTGATATCGTCTTATTTTTTGTCTTTCAACAAATCACGTATCTCGGTAAGCAACTGTATATCGGCTGGAGGAGGAGCCGGAGCTGCCGGTGCTTCTTCTTTTTTCTTGTTCAAGGCATTGATTCCTTTTACTAACATAAAAATAGAAAATGCGATAATGATGAAATCGAAAGTCACCTGCAAAAAGTTTCCATAGTTGATGGAAACAGCTGGCGAGACAACTTTGTCACCGTCCATTACAGCCTGTTTCAGTATGATCTTTAAGTCGGTGAAGTTTACGCCTCCGATCAGCAGGCCGATAGCAGGCATGATGATGTCACCGACGACAGATGATACGATTTTACCGAAAGCACCGCCGATAATGATACCCACAGCCATGTCGATCACGTTGCCGCGCATGGCGAATTGTTTGAACTCTTGTAGAATCTTCTTCATAATTTAACCTTTTTATGTTATAACTACAAAAGTATACGTTTGGTTGTGGATATCCAAAACAATTTGAGAATCTTATGCTATGATGAACTGTTCTATATCTTTTTCCGGAGTTTGTATGGTGTCGATCCCGAAATTTTCGACCAGGACTTTGGCTACATTCCTTCCAACCCGAATACATCCTGTAGTTTCATGGCGATCAATGCTAGTGAATAGCTGTCGTTGCATTGTCCGGCATCCAGTACGCGGGGAATGCCGTTGATATCTCCTAACGGCAGTTTGTTGTACCGGTACTTGGCGCAACCTGCTGTCAGAATCACGCAGTCATCCGGCAATTGTTCGGCAAATTCGGTATAGTAGTTACGGTTTTTCATGCGCCCGTCGCATCCGGCCATGACGACAAACTTACGGATTGCCCCGCTTTTCACGGCATTGACGACTTTATCAGCTAATGCTAACTGGCCGGCAACTCTGAAAGGACTTTTACAGGGACAAATGGTGAATGATGCGGGAAAGTTGGTTGTGATAGAAGAACTTATGTATGCAATAGTTGAGGCAAATGGCAAAATAACTCAGCTGTTTATTTTCCTTTTTATCATGATAATATCCCAATATTTTTTCTTGCGTACCTTAAAGATAGAGTATTTGTATCCAGAGCGGAACGTATAAAAAAGTTTTCAAACCATTTGGAAGTTTGTATTAGAAGAATTACTTTTGCACCCGCATTCGAGCGAGAAGGTCGGCAGTTAACATGATGA
>NZ_MNQY01000101.1:0-21739 GCF_001915675.1 Parabacteroides sp. merdae-related_45_40
ATCTCCAAAGGATAAGGTTCACCCTTGCGACGAGTCAATGACTTCTCTTTTTTCATCTTTGTTGACTTTTATGAAGTCAACCTATTTCAGGACGAGACATAGGCTATTTGTGATAGATAGGTATTTTATTATTAGCAAAGTAGTATGATTTTCGGCTGAACATCCGGATGTATGGGGCCTGAACATCCGGGTCTATGGAACGCTACACCCGGATGTAGAAGGTCGCAAGATGTGGGTGTATGCAAACATTTGTGCTTTTGTTTATTAGTTTGTCTGCTGTCCTGCTTCATTTTATGTCATACCTTTACGACAATAATCTCCCTATAAAAAAGGTTTATATGCTGTTTTAACAAGTTCGGAGACGGATGAAAACGGTAAGATAAGCACGAGGTGGCATAAAAGGAGAACTAAAAAGAAGGTTTCTTATAAAAAAAGTTATTACTTTGCAACTGATTTAGACTATTAACATTAAAAGACAGCGAACTGATACCATGATTTGGAACGAGACTATCGAATGTATGAACCGCGAGGAAATGCGGAGATTACAGAGTATCCGCTTAAGGCGGGTTGTTGAACACGCTTATCATAATTCTCCTTTCTACCGTAAGAAAATGCAGGAAATGGGGATTACTCCGGAAGATATTCATTCTATTGACGATATAGTGAAGCTCCCGTTTACCGTTAAACAGGACTTGCGGGACAATTATCCTTTCGGGCTGATGGCCGTGCCGATGTCTGAGATTGTCCGGTTGCACGCTTCTTCCGGAACGACGGGAAAGCCTATTGTTGTCGGTTATACCCGGAAAGATCTGTCTATTTGGGCTGAAGTGGTGGCACGATGTCTGACCGCTTATGGTCTGACCAAGAATGATTCGGTGCAGGTTTCATACGGTTATGGCTTGTTTACAGGAGGCTTGGGAGCACATGCCGGAGTCGAGAATATCGGCGGGACGGTAATTCCGATGAGTAGTGGCAATACGCAGAAACAGATTCAGTTGATGCATGATTTTGGCGCTAAGGGGTTGGCTTGTACGCCTTCCTATGCGTTGTATCTGGCAGAAACAATTCACTCATCCGGCATACCGTTGGAAGAATTCAAGTTGCGTGTCGGTGCTTTTGGGGCTGAACCTTGGACGGAAAATATGCGTAAAGAGTTGGAAAGCAAGCTGAATATCAAGGCCTATGATATCTATGGGCTGACAGAGATTTGTGGTCCGGGAGTTGGAGGAGAGTGCGAGTGCCAGAACGGTACGCATTTATGGGAAGACCATTTTTTCCCTGAAATTGTGGATCCGGTTACTTTGGAACCGGTAGAACCTGGACAGCACGGAGAATTGGTTTTCACGACATTGACAAAAGAAGGGATGCCTATGATCCGTTACCGTACGCGCGACCTGACGCATTTGATTTATGATAAATGCGAATGTGGACGTACGGCAGTTCGTATGGGACGTATTCTCGGACGTAGTGACGATATGTTGATTATTCGGGGTGTGAATGTATTTCCGTCGCAGGTGGAATCGGTCATTCTTGAAATGCCGGAATTCGAACCGCATTATCTGATTGTGGTCGACCGTGTAAACAATACGGACACATTCCAAATTCAAGTAGAAGTGCGTCAGGAGTTTTATTCGGACGAAATGAACAAGATGATTGCCTTGAAGAAGAAAATCGCGAACCGTATGCAGAGTGTAATCGGTTTGCAACCCGATATAAGGATTGTCGAGCCGCGCAGCATTGAGCGGAGTATGGGTAAAGCCAAACATGTGATCGATAATCGTAAACTGGAATAGGAAAGAATTCTGATTTATGATTTATGAATTATCGACAGTTCATAAATCATAAATAATTAGTTATAAATCAAATTTTATCCCCCATGTTAATTAAACAGTTATCTATCTTTCTGGAAAATAAGAAAGGCCGTTTTACGGAAGTGGCAAAAATATTAGGTGAAGCAGGCGTAAACATGTCCGCTTTCACAGTTGCTGAAAATTCAGACTTCGGAATCTTGCGTTTGATCGTGTCGGATACGGATACTGCCATCAAGGTCTTACGCGATCGCCTGTATGCCGTGAGCGTGGCCGATGTCGTTTGCTTACATTGCCCCAATCAGCCGGGAGCATTGGCTAAAGCGATGGACATCATTACTTCGGCCGGAATATTTATTGAGTATATGTACGCTTTTTCTCAGGGTGAGGCAGCCAATGTGATCATTCGTCCCGACAATGTGGAGAAGTGTGCGGAGGTTCTGAAAGCCAATAAACTGGAGCTGATTGCGGCCAGTGACTTATATAAGTTGTAAATATTAACGTTAAGCGCTTCGTTTATTTGTTGGAAAACTTTAACTTTGCGCGCTAAAAGTATGTGAATGAAAAAGGTTGTATTTTTATTGATGATGATTACGGTTCTGTTATCTTCCTGTGGGGAGTATAACAAGATACTGAAAAGTACAGACTACGAATTGAAATATTCGTATGCAAAGAAATATTTCAATGCAAAACAATATTCGAAGTCTGCCACTTTGCTGGATGAACTGGTGCCTATTTTTAAAGGTACAGCTAATGCTGAAGAATCTTTGTATCTGCTGGCGCAAAGTTATTATGGACAAAAAGACTACCAGACTGCTTCGCAATACTTTAATACCTATTATACGACTTATCCGAAAGGCGAGTTTACCGAGTTGGCCCGTTATTATTCGGGTTATGGATTGTATCTGGATTCACCGGACCCCCGCTTGGATCAGGCGCAAACGTATGAAGCCATTAACCAGTTGCAATTATATTTGGAGTATTATCCGCAAAGCGAACGTGCTAAAGAAGCTCAGAACATTATGTTCGAATTGCAGGAAAAGCTCGCCTATAAGGAACTGTTGGCAGTCCGGTTGTATTTCAACTTGGGTACCTATATGGGAAACAACTATCTTTCATGTGTGATTACCGCGCAAAATGCACTTAAGAACTATCCGTATTCAAAATATAGGGAAGAGTTCATGTTCTATACCATTCGTGCCAAATACGAATTGGCTGTGGTTAGTGTGGAAGAAAAGTTGCAGGGACGTTACCGTGAGGTTGTAGATGAATATTACAATTACATGAACGAGTATCCCGAAGGCAAGTATGTAAAACAGGTTCAGAAGTTCTACGACTATGCCAGCAAGCGAATAACAGATACGTATTAACGAAACAACTAATCAATAAAGTAAGTATGGATTACAGAAAGACTAACGCTCCGTCGAATACAGTTACCCGCGACATGATGAAGCTGTCATCAGACACGGGCAATGTGTATGAAACTGTTGCAATCATTGGTAAACGTGCTAATCAGATTGCTGTTGAGATGAAACAGGATCTGGAAAAGAAACTTCAGGAATTTGCTTCCTATAATGATAATTTGGAAGAAGTTTTTGAAAACAGAGAGCAGATTGAGATTTCACGTTACTATGAAAAACTCCCAAAACCGACTTTGATCGCAGCTAAGGAGTATGAAGATGGTAAGGTGTATTATAAGAACCCTGCAAAAGAAAAGAATAACCTTTAATTAATTGACAATTGATAATTGACAATTGACGGTTAGGTGAGTATCATCTAATAATTGTCAATTGTTAATTGTTAATTGTCAATTGTTTTATTATGTTACAGAGAATACAAACGGTTTATTTGCTTATTATAATGGCATTGACGATTGCCATTCTGTTTTTACCGCTTGCCGTGTTGCAGTCGGGTGATCAATTGTTTACATTTGATGCGACCGGTATCAGTACAATGGCCGCTCAGCCGGAACTTATTTATCCCACATGGGGATTGTTTGCTTTGACAATCGTGATCTCTTTGCTGGCTCTTTTGACTATCTTCCTGTTTAAGAAAAGAATCCTTCAGATACGGATCTGCGTATTTAATGCAATTTTGATGTTAGGTTTTTACGGTCTCTTTGCATTCTTTTACTGGGATCTGGGTAATCAAAAGGAGATATTCTCATTAAGTTTGAAGATCGCCTTTTCTTTTCCGTTGATCAGCCTGATTCTGGATTATTTGGCTATACGTAATATTGGGGCAGACGAAGCACTGGTGCGTTCTTTGGATCGCTTGAGATAATCATTTCGGAGTATATAAAAAAAGAGGATATCTCATCACTGGGATATCCTCTTTTTTTGGCCTAAATCTGATAGTCTAAAGACTATATTATCTCTATTAGCATTGATAAATTCTTAATACTTCTAATGCAAAACTAACCATGTAGTAGAGCTTTAGACTTTTAAAAAGGGAAAGGCGGCGTTTTTGTTTTGGGAGGAGCCTACTGCCCATTCTTGGCTTGTCTTTATTACAAAGTTATTGTAAGCCTTGATTTCTATATTGCCTAAGATTATCTTAAAATCCCGGAATCATATACGTGATCTTAGCCGAGATTACCTGCGAAGACGATTTGGAAAAATAATCTTCTTTACGGCTGTTGAAGATGTCGCCGAGGGCATAGTAATAGCGGCCCTCCAGGAGGAAAGAGCCAATTCCTGTACGAAGTTCAATACCCGGACCACCGCATAATCCCCAGTCGAATTTCTTTTCGATTGGCATATCGTGCTGTTCGTTTTCGGTGTTCGGCTTGGCTCCGTTCAGATTCTCGTCTGTCTTTTCACCGAAAGCATATCCTATTTTGGGTCCCAGGTTGACGAATACCCTGAAACGTTTACTGCCAAAATAGATATGTGTCAGGACCGGAAGTTCAAAGTAGTTGATTGTCCGGCTGTATTTATACTGAGGCTGGTCCTCGAACTTTTCATCCCATCCATGTTGGATGAAATTCAGTTCAGCCTGCAATCCGAGATTTTTTTCCGTGATCCACCGGAGCGTGAGACCGCCCGTGTAGCCCATTTTCATTTTCTGCTGCACTTTCGTCTGGGCAAAACTGACTTTGGAAAAGGTCGTACCGAAGGAAGCACCCAAAGACAATTCCCGTTTGAACTTATCCTGCGCCTGAATGTAGTTCAGGGTGACAAGGCTTATAATAACTGTTGTAATAACTTTCCTGATCATCTTACTTCGTTCCGTGTTACATTGAAATCACTTTGATAATGAACAATAAAGATGTTCGTATTAATGAAACCTCCCCAGTTATTTACGCGATGGAAATCGAATCCGGTCTGTACACCCTGGTAATGAATTTTATCCAGATTATTCTCGAAGTTGGAACCATATTTGTTGATTGCTCCGATGAAAAACATACCGGTGTCGAATCCTAAAATACCATATTTAGGGAATATATTGATCAGGTTTTTACTATACCAGTTTTTATATTTGGTATAGAAGTCTGCCACCTCTTTCGACAGGTTGTCAGCATAGAAGTTACTGTATATATATGTGTTCAGTGCATAGAAATCTTCCAGACAGTCACGCGTATATGTCTGCCATTCAGGATAGCCGAACAAGGTCAGTCCGCATTCGGGTTTTGTTTCCGCCAGCATACGTAACGGAGACTTGATCTTGTTTAGAGCCTCCAATGTGCCCGAAGTCGGTACGATCACGTTCCGTTTGTCTGTTCTGAGGAGCGTGTCGACATCGGCAGTTAGGGTTTCGGCATTATAATTGATTTCGGTAAATGGGATCTGCCGTTGTTTCATCTCGGCTTTGAATGCCTTGATAAATTCGGTTTTATCCTTTCCATCTCTGATGTTCAGTAGGATTATATTGTCTTCGGCAAATAGGTCGCATCCGCCTTGAGCCGCTTTGGCATACAGGTAGGAGTGAGGCGTATTTACCTGGTAAACATATGCGTTTGACAACACATCGTCGTTCTTCGATGTAAAAGGAATCACATATTTGATGTTGTTCTTCTGGGCAAATTCCGCAACCGGGCCGATCTGGTCGTTTTGTACGGCTCCGATGATGAGGTTGGCATTCTTCAAGGCATCCTCTTTCAGGATCTCTTTCAGTTTCTTTGTTCCGTTTCCTGTATCATAAACTGACAGATCGATAGAACAGCCTGTGTTTTTAAGACTGTCCACCGCCAGCAAGAGACCTTCGTAATATTCGATGAAGCGTTGTGTCTCCGTAGACGGGATAGCCTCATTTGTCATAAACGGCAATAACAAGGCTACTTTGACGCTGTTGACGCGCTCGATGCTTTTCGGTTCTGAGAGCAACGCATTGACATCTCTTTCCGAAAGCATGGTAGTTGCTGGTTCGGTCGTCATCTCTTCGGCTTGTACGGGGATCTTAATAGTCATACCGGCCTTAACTCCTTCTTTCAATTTCGGGTTAAGCTTGATCAACTCGTAGCTGGAAATATTGAATTTCCGACAGATCCGGTACATGGTTTCCTTTTTCTGGACGGTATATTCAATTTCTTTGGTAACGGTCTTGAGCTCCGTCGTCGGTAAATCTTCCACTTGCGTCGCCGGAATGCGGATTGTCTTGCCAATTGTAAAAGTGGAAGTAGACAATCCGGGGTTCGCTTTTACGATGGCGGTAGCGGGAACGGTGTACCGGATGGATAATGAATACAGGGTTTCTTTGGGCTGTATGGTATGGAAAATATAATTTCCATCTTGCTTCTTAGCAGTACCTCCAACTATGTCGCGTTGCGGTATTTTAAGGGTGGCACCTGCTTTGATCCCCTCTTTGCTATCTGGATTCAGCCGGTAAATATCATCGGGCGTAACTCCGTACATGGTAGCGATTGCGTAAACAGTTTGCCCTTTTTCTATTGTATGAAAAAATACATTATTGTCTTGTCCGCTTGTAATAACCACTTGTGATCGGTTGTTTTGTGCATAGATAGATACACCAGCCAGACTCAGAAAGAACGTCAGTACATATATGTTAATCTTATTCATTTGCTGATTTGGATTATTTAGGGGCAAAGATAACAACAAAAAACGAGAGTAATAAAAGATAAGTCGCTAAAGTGCATTATCTGGCATTTCCGATATCCGTAAAAATTCCCACCTTTCCCTCTTTCAAATAAAACCGTTTGTCATGCTCGGCTAGGAAGCGGATGGTGGTGACGATTTTTTCCTCCGGAAAAGGTAATAAGGGGAGCAAGGTGGTGACAGGAAGCAGTTGCCGGGTGGAAAGCAGTCTGAGTAACAGGTCGCGTATGGCGTTGAAATCCCGGTTGTTCAGGCCGGAATCATTCTTGGAAAGGCAGACGTCGCAACATCCGCAATCTTCCGTATTCTTTTCCCCGAAATAGGAGAGTAGCAGGCGACTCCGGCATATATGTATCCCGTTCATGTATTCCACCACTTTCGAAATGCGTTTTTTCATTCTTTCCCGACGTTCCTCATAAGCGGAAGATGGGATAATAAGGGCATTTGTTCGCACACGTGGATGCGTATATGTGATTTGGGGGGCGGTCTGGAAGGATGATTCGTCTATTGCTTCGCAATATTCAATGTAGCCGGACAGTTCTAGCAACTTCAATGCATGATGTATCTGTAGCGGAGGAAGCTGGCAAATGGAATAAAAATCTGTCAGTTCGAAGTTATGAACGATATCTTTTCCTTGCCCTTCCTGAATTCGGAAATAATCGCCCAACGCTTCATATACTTTTCCAATCAGCTTCTTTTCGGGAAACTCATCGTCTATCCGCTTTTTCAGATGAAAACTATCCGTATCTGTACAGAGAGCTACTGCAAAGGCTTTCCGGCTGTCTCGTCCGACGCGGCCTGCCTCCTGGAAATATTCTTCCAATGATCCCGGCATATCCAGATGGACAACCAACCGCACGTCCGGCTTGTCGATTCCCATCCCGAAAGCATTCGTGGCGACCATTACGCGGCACTCGTTATTTTTCCAACGGTGCTGCCGGATCGCCTTTTCTTCCCGGTTCAGTCCGGCATGAAAGAAATCGGCAGATATTCCGGCTTGTTGCAGGAAGAGAGCTGCCTCTTTTGTCTGTTTCCGGCTCCGGGTATAGACGATAGCCGTGCCGGGCACTTTTCCGAGTATGTAGGCCAGTGTGCTCAGCTTGTCTTCCGTACGGCGCACGATGTAGGTAAGGTTCGGACGGACAAAGCTTGTCCGGAACACATTCTTCTCCTTGAAAAGCAATCGTCTCTGTATGTCGTCCACGACTTCGGGCGTGGCAGTCGCCGTCAGTGCCAGTACCGGCACGCCGGGCAGTTGCTCCCGAATGTCGGCGATATGGAGATAGGAAGGGCGGAAGTCATAGCCCCATTGCGAGATACAATGGCTTTCATCCACCACTAACAGGCAGACGTTCATGGCCTGTAGCTTTTCCCTGAATAATCCGGTGGCAAGCCGTTCGGGCGAAACGTACAGGAACTTGTATTGTCCGGAAACGCAATTCTCCAATTCCGCAACGATTTCCTGCCGGCCCATGCCCGAATATACAGCCGTAGCTTTGATCCCGACCCGGCGCAGATTGTCGACCTGGTCGCGCATCAAAGCGATAAGCGGGGTAATGACAAGGCAAATCCCTTCCATCGCCAATGCCGGAACCTGGAAGGTGACCGATTTGCCGCCTCCCGTCGGCATCAGGCCGAGCGTGTCTCTTCCGGCACAGACGGAATGGATAATATCCTCCTGTAGGGGACGGAAAGCAGGGTATCCCCAATACTTCCCTAAGATCTTATGGTAGACATCCACCGCATCCCTTCATATATCGTTCTCCTTGATGTCCTTCACCATCAGTTGCAACGACGTGTTGCCGTTGTAGGTGTTCTCCTCGATGGTGTAGCAGATATTGAAAGGCTTCATGTTCTTGATATGCGTATTGTGCTGGTGCATGCCGAAAGCAATGCCGTGTATCGGTGTGTTCGACTTGTCGTCGATCAATTCCAGTTTGATATGTTCCAAGTCTTTCCCTACCAGCTTGCTGGTCCCGTAATCCTTGACTCCGAGCGAGCAGAACACGGGTTTCTGGTTGTCCGGGCCGAACGGATTCATCTTTTTCAACTCACTCATGAACTTGGCGTTGATATCTTGCAGGTCCAGCACGGCATCTATATCGATCTGCGGCGTCATCTGTTCGGGGATGATCTCGTCGGCGGCCAGCTTGAGGAACCGCTGGGTGAAAGCGTCCAGGTTTTCCTCTTTCAGGGAGAGGCCGGCGGCATACGTGTGCCCGCCGAAGTTTTCCAACAGGTCGCGGCAGCTTTCGATTGCTTTGTATATGTCGAATCCCGTGACCGAGCGAGCGGAACCGGTGATCAGTTCGGACGATTTCGTCAGGACGACTGCCGGGCGGTAGTATTTTTCCGTCAGGCGGGAAGCGACGATGCCGATCACCCCTTTGTGCCATCCCGGATTGTAGACGATGATCGCCTTACGGTCTTCCATGTTCTGGAATTCGTCGATGACGGCGTTCGCCTCGTCTGTAATCTTCTTGTCCAGTTCGCGGCGTTCTTCGTTATACTGGTTGATGCTCTCGCTCTTTTCGCGGGCCACGTCGACATCCTTCGCCAGGAGCAGTTCGACCGCTTCCTTTCCGTTCATCATACGGCCGGAAGCGTTGATGCGAGGTCCGATCTTGAAGACGATGTCGCTGATCGTGATCTCTTTGCCCGACAGGCCGCAGATATCGATGATCCCTTTCAGGCCGAGGCTCGGATTGCTGTTAAGCTGCTTCAGGCCGTAGTAAGCCAATATGCGGTTTTCGCCGGTGATGGGGACGATGTCCGAGGCGATGCTGACCGCCGTCAGCTCCAGCAGTTTCTCCAGGTCGGCGAACGGGAAGTTGTTGCTTTTGGCGAATGCCTGCATGAACTTGAACCCGACGCCGCATCCCGACAGATGTTCGTACGGATAGACCGAGTCCACCCGCTTGGCATCCAGTACGGCGACGGCATCGGGCAATGTGTCGTCCGGCATGTGATGGTCGCAGATAATAAAATCGATCCCCAACTGCTTGGCATATTCGATCTTTTCGATGGCCTTGATGCCGCAGTCGAGCGAGATCACTAGCGTGATCCCGTTTTCCCGGGCGTAATTGATCCCTTTGTACGAAATCCCGTATCCTTCGTCATACCGGTCCGGAATATAATAATCCAATGCCGATGAATAAGGACGCAAATACTTGTAGACCAATGAGACGGCTGTTGTACCGTCTACATCGTAGTCTCCGTAAATCAAAATCTTTTCTTTATTACCCAGTGCTTTATTCAAGCGTTTGACCGCCTTCTCCATGTCCGGCATGAGGAATGGATCATGCAGGTCGTTCAAGCAGGGTTTAAAGAATTTCTTCACCTCTTCAACAGTGGTGAGTCCTCGCTGAACGAGCAAAAGACATACGACCGGACTGAGTCCCAGTTGGCTTGCCAGCCTGTCTCTCTTATGTAACTCTTCTTCTGTTGGGGTTTGAAAGTTCCATTTTGTAATCATTATATATTGTTTTTTTCTTTTTTATCGTCTCTGATATATCGGATATGCGGGTTTATGGTGATAAAACCTCCAATATATTTGAATCCGTAAAGTTAGATAATATAAATGGATATTTCTGTTCGGCGGCTTGCTTTTTTATTAATTAGAAGCTGTTTTAATTTTTTCAAGCTGCTCTCCGGCTGTTTTTTGCCTATTTGGAGGGGGTGAAATGGCTGATTATGGATGATCATTGGCAACATTGAATTATAAAACCACGTTTTGCTTATGAGAGATAAGGCAAGATAGTTTTTTTATTGTATATTTGCCAAGTACACAGCGTACATAGGATTTTTATTATGTATGGTCAAGCGTGGGGGTAAGGTTGTTTTTCGTACATCTCCCTTCATTATATTATTATTATGGACAAAATACAAACCCTCTTATCTCAAATATCTTTATTGTCAAAAAAGAATAATGAGATTTTGGAAATAATGGGTACTCGTTTTAATATATTTCATATTTTAGGAGTGAGCCATTATGAAAATACTCATTCTACTATTCTGGCAGAACTCTTGAATCCTGAAGGAACACACGGATTACATAACTCATTCTTAAAGCTGTTTTTGGATATAAATCAGATAGAAGGTTTTGACTCCCGGAATGCTTTGGTAAGGACAGAAGTCGCAGTTTCTGAATATGGAAGAATTGACATTCTTATAGAAAGTTCAAATTGGGCAGTTATTATCGAAAATAAGTTTTATGCCAAGGATCAGCCGGAACAGTTAAAACGTTATAATGAATATGCAATAGGGAAATATGGCGTAGGAAATTATATGATTCTATATTTAACACCGGACGGCAGATATGCCTCTGATGATAGTGGGAGAGGAGTTGATTATAGATGTATTTCTTATAAAAAAACTATTATAGAGTGGCTGGGACAATGTGTCGGGATTGCAGTTCACCGACCGTTGGTCCGTGAAACAATAAATCAATATATAAATTATTTAAAACAATTAACAGGACAAGATATGAGCACGATAGTTCAATCTGAAATTATTAATTTGCTTTCGAAAGCTGAAAATATAGAGTCTGTTTTGCAAATACCGACCTATATAGAAGCCGTGAAAGATGCCATTATGACAAAAATGATTCAATCTGTGGCCTTGGAATGTGGCGTGAAAGGTGGATTACGGACAGACCTAAAGGAGCGTGAGTTTTATTTTTATAAGGAATCATGGAAAGAAGGAACTTCTATTTATTTTGGATTGGATAAAGGTAAAGTTTATTATGCAATTAAAACAAAAGAGTCTCTGGATGGGAAGGCTAAGCCGGAAATATATCTGGAACATTTATTTGAAGAAGGAATAGATGCGTTTGATCCTTATGGCTATGGATATATTTGTGAATATGACTGGTTGACAAATAATCATATATGGGTGGAGATGGCTGATGGTTCATTTGCCAAGAAGTATATTATTCCTTCTGTAAAGAAGATACTTGAATTTGTCGAATGTGATGAAATGTTGAAATCAAAATTAGAAGAAAGAAATGAAAACGTTTAATTGTTGGTTGATTGCGAATGTGTTGCCTTACGTCGTAGCTATAAGTTGTTATTTTGCTATAGGAGGCTTAGGGCTAAGAATGAATTGTTTTTCTTTTTGGGATTATTTT
Organism: Parabacteroides sp. merdae-related_45_40; assembly: GCF_001915675.1. Taxonomy (NCBI): domain Bacteria; kingdom Pseudomonadati; phylum Bacteroidota; class Bacteroidia; order Bacteroidales; family Tannerellaceae; genus Parabacteroides; species Parabacteroides sp. merdae-related_45_40. Next base: position 11,991 of record NZ_MNQY01000101.1, read on the forward strand.
GTAGTATTTGGTTGTGGGGGTATTTTTTCCATCATAGTTATGATTTATACATATTGTAATATCGAGGAAGTTCTTTCTTGCCGTTTTATATGGGGGAACAGCAATGTGAGTATATTCTCATTTTCTTTAATTTATACTCTTAGAAAAGGAATATTAGCGTTCCTTTTACCTGGGGCAATTTATTTTTCCATCCTTCTTTTTTTAATGGAGGATAATAAGAATAATGAAACAGAACAAGTTACTGAACAAGTAAAGGCAAATGCGAAACCATCTGCTTCAGAAAAGAAAGATGCCAAAGATAAAGAGGTTGTAATGGTTTGCGAATATATTGAAAAAGGAGATTATTATATTTACTATCCTGAACAGTGTATGGCCCAGAATGATAATAATTTGGTATTCCTTTCAGAGAATGGAATAAAGATCGAAGCATTTTTCAATGAAAGTGAATCATTGGATATTCATTATCAGAATGGAATAAAATATAATGAAGAACATGGGTGGAACACGACTTACAAACATCGTTCAAAGACGGGTTATTTTTTATCCGGAAAGAATTCGGACGGGATTATTTATTATCAGAAAACTGTAAAAAAAGATTTCGGTAGTTATTATACAATCCGAATTGAGTATCCAGAATCAGAAAAAGATTTTGGGGATCAATATATTAAATATTATATAAAGCGTTTCCCTGAGCAAATATAAAAAAACGTTACCGGACGAGGGGAACGGCTGACTGTCGTGCAAATCTGTATCTTTCGCTATGCTGAATGTGATACAGTCCGAAAAACAGTCGGTGAACCAGTATTTCCGACAGATGATACTTTAGTGCCGGGAATTTTTGTAACAAAAAAACGGCTCAGTAGATGTTTTTGGTGAATGAAGGGTGGCACATCGCCACTCTTTTTTGATATATCAAAATGTCACTACCACCCCGTGTAAATCGGATTAGTACCCCATGTTCTATGAATTAATATAGCGGGTAATATTTTTAACATAATAAAAAGAAGCGTTTTGCCTGTTTGGAGGAAGCAAAATGGCAGATTCCGGGAGTGGCGATTCTTGGAAACTGTTTGAAAAAAGTCCAAACCGCTTTCCAAGTCCGCGAATGATTTGTACATTTGTGACATTATTTAAAAAACAATGACGGAAGATATTCAAAAAGCCTGCGAAATTATGCAGGCGGGAGGCATAATACTCTATCCTACAGATACGATCTGGGGAATTGGTTGCGATGCGACCAACGAGAAAGCCGTACAAAAAGTGTACGAGTTGAAGAAGAGAACGGACAATAAGGCTATGCTGGTATTGACCGACAGTTCGGCAAAACTGAGCATGTACGTGTCGGATATGCCCGATATAGCTTGGGACCTGATCGAAGTGGCCGATAAACCGCTTACGATTATCTATCCTCATGCAAAGAATCTGGCGAGCAATCTCTTAGGTGAAGACGGAAGTGTCGGCATCCGGGTGACGAACGAAGAGTTTTCCCGTAAACTGTGCGAACGTTTCCGCAGGCCGTTGGTTTCCACCTCTGCGAACGTGAGCGGCGAGCCTTCTCCGGGTAATTTCAGCGAGGTGTCGGACAGTATTAAGAACGGGGTCGATTATATTGTGAAATATCGCCAGGATGATATGAGCAAGGCCAAGCCTTCCAATATCATCAAATTAGGAGACGGTGGCGTTATCCAGGTAATCAGATAAAAATGAAGAAGAGCAAGCAGGCTGGAAAATACATATTATCGGATTTTATATCGGCTTCGGTAGCGTGGTTGCTATTCAATATCCTTCGCTATGAGGTGTTCGCCATCGATGAGGGAGCAGATAGTCTGCTTGATTATTTGCAATATCCGGGTGTGCTTGGCGGCCAGGTAGTCATTCCTCTTTTCTGGCTGGTGCTTTATTATTTTTCGGGATATTATAACAAGCCGTTCGGGAAGTCCCGCCTCACCGAACTTTTCTCGACATTCATTACCGTGCTGATCGGGACGGTTTTCGTCTTTTTTGCATTGCTGCTCGACGATATTCCCCGTTCGATCGATATCTATTATAAACTGTTCTTCGGAATGTTCGGATTGCAGTTTTTCATAACCTATATCCCGCGTCTGCTGATTACGCAAAGCGGGATGAGGAAGATAAAGAACCGGGAGTGGGCGATGAAGGTGCTGATTATCGGTGCGGGAGGGAAGGCTGTCCGCATCGCCCACGATTTGTATCGCCTGGGCTATGATATTTGCGGCTTTGTCTCGGAAGACGAGAGGACGCCGGTCAAGGCCGACCGGAATCAGGTGCTGGGGACGGTGGAAGATATTCCGGTCTTGATGGAAAAAGAGAATGTGGATGAAATCGTTTTAGCTGTCGAGTCGAAGAATAATAAGGCGCTTTTAGGAATCCTCTATTCGCTCTACTGGTATAAACGTCCGATAAAGGTGTTGGCGGACCGGTTCAATATGCTTTCGAAAATACAGCTTCGGACGATACGGGGAATCCCGTTGGTCGATGTGACGGATAACAACTTTTCACCGGCCGAACAGAACATAAAGCTTTTTCTGGATAAAGTCTGTTCTGTCGTTGCACTGCTGTTGCTCTCTCCCTTATTCGCCTATATCGCATGGCGGGTGAAGAAGGATTCTCCGGGGCCCGTGTTTTTCCGCCAGGAGCGGATCGGTTATCTCGGACAGCCGTTTTGGATGTACAAGTTCCGCACCATGTATGTCAATGCCGAAGAGAACGGCCCGTCGCTTTCGTCGGAAGACGACCTGCGTGTAACGCCGTTCGGACGTATCATGCGGAAATACCGGTTGGACGAATTGCCGCAGTTCTGGAACGTGCTGAAAGGGGATATGTCGCTGGTCGGACCGCGCCCCGAACGGAAATATTTTATCGACGAGATCGTGAAAACGGCTCCCTACTACTATCTGTTGCACAATGTCCGTCCGGGCATTACCTCGTTGGGGATGGTGAAGTACGGCTATGCGGCAAGTGTGGACAAAATGGTGGAGCGTATGGAATATGATATATTATATTACGAAAATATGTCGCTGACACTGGATCTGACAATTCTGATCTATACAGTTAAAACAGTAATTACTGGTAAAGGCGTTTGAGGAATTAAGAATTAAAAAATAGAGGTGTTGATTATGAAGGATAATTTTCAATTTTCAATTTTCAATTTTCAACTTTTCTATCGGTTCCTGTTATGGCGGGACAAGCATATAAAAGAGAAGCATTTCATATTGATCGTCAGTTTTCTGGTCGGTATTTGTACGGCAGCAGCAGCTATTGTCCTGAAGTCGATCATTCATTTTATACAACATCTTCTGACCGGCAATTTTAATCAGGATGGGGCGAATTACCTGTATCTGCTTTATCCGGTGATCGGTATCCTGCTTGCCGGTTTGTTTGTAAAATATATCGTACGGGATGATATCAGCCACGGGGTGACGAAGATACTCTATGCCATTTCCCAGCGGAAGAGCCGCATCAAGCCTCATAATGCTTGGACTTCCATTGTCGCCAGTTCCGTCACCATCGGTTTCGGCGGATCGGTCGGGGCAGAGGCACCTATTGTGTTGACAGGGGCTGCGATCGGATCCAACTTGGGCCGTCTGTTCCGCATGGAGCAAAAGACTTTGATGTTGCTGGTCGGCTGTGGGGCTGCCGGGGCGATTGCCGGTATATTCAAAGCTCCGATTGCTGGGGTGGTGTTTGTGGTGGAAGTGCTGTTGTTGGACCTGACGATGACGTCGGTACTTCCTTTGCTTATCACTTCGGTGACGGCTGCGACTGTTTCCTATATTTTTACGGGTACGGAAGCAATGTTTCCGTTTTCCCAGACCGAAGCGTTTGTGATCGAGCGTATTCCTTATGTGCTGTTACTAGGTGTTTTCTGTGGTTTGGTGTCTCTCTATTTTACCAAAGTCATGAACCGGGTCGAGGGGATGTACCGGAACTTGAATAATTACTGGAAGAAATTCGTCGTTGGGGGGATCATGCTGAGTGTGCTGATCTTCATATTTCCTCCGCTCTATGGTGAAGGTTATGATACGATTTCGTCTTTGTTGAACGGGCAGTTCTCCCATATAATGGATAAGAGTATGTTCTATAGTCTGAACGATACCTATTGGGGATTGCAGATATTCCTTACGCTGATCTTGTTGTTTAAGGTTTTTGCTTCGAGCGCGACGAATGCTGGAGGCGGTTGTGGTGGTATATTTGCTCCCAGTTTGTATTTAGGATGCATTGCCGGATTCGTGTTTGCGCATGCGTCCAACTATTTTCCCTTTACGATGTATCTGTCGGAGAAGAACTTCGCCTTGTTGGGAATGGCGGGTATCATGTCCGGTGTCATGCATGCGCCGCTGACCGGTGTCTTCCTAATTGCCGAGCTGACCGGCGGGTATGCTCTTTTCCTTCCACTGATGATCGTATCTGTGAGCTCCTATATCACGATCAAGATGTTTCTTCCACACAGTATCTATTCGATGCGTCTGGCCCAGAAAGGGGAGTTGCTTACCCATCATAAAGACCGTGCCGTGTTGACGTTGCTGAATACCGACAGTGTGATCGAGCGCGACTTCCTGACTGTCTCTCCCGAAATGTCCTTGGGAGATATGGTGAAGGTGATTGCCAAGAGCGGGCGAAATATGTTCCCCGTTATCGACGAACGGGGTATCCTGTTGGGGCTTGTTCTGTTGGACAATATCCGGAACATTATGTTCCGCCCTGAGTTATATAATCGGTTTCACGTCTCCAAGTTCATGGTTTCGGCACCTGCCAAGATCCAGGTAGGGACGCCGATGGAACAGATCATGCGTATCTTTGACGATACGAAGGCCTGGAACCTGCCGGTTGTAGACGAGGAAGGACGGTATATCGGCTTTATGTCCAAATCGAAAATATTTAATTCATACCGCGAAGTGCTGGTTGAAAACTTTTCAGAAGATTAAAAAATGAAGAAAGAAGATTTACGAATCGTTTATATGGGCACTCCCGATTTTGCGGTGGAGAGCCTGCGTGCCTTGGTTGAAGGCGGATACAATATAGTAGGGGTGATTACGATGCCGGACAAACCGGTCGGCCGTCATGGCAGTGTCTTACAGGCAAGCCCGGTGAAGCAATATGCCCTGTCGAAGGGATTACCGGTACTCCAGCCCGAAAAGTTGAAAGATGAGGCTTTTCTTTCCGAGCTGCGGGCTTTGAAAGCGGACTTGCAGATCGTCGTCGCTTTCCGTATGCTGCCGGAGGTTGTCTGGGATATGCCGCGTCTGGGAACGTTTAACCTCCATGCCTCTTTGCTTCCCCAATACAGGGGGGCAGCTCCTATCAACTGGGCGGTGATCAACGGAGATACGGAAACCGGTGCGACCACCTTTTTCCTGACTCACGAGATCGACACAGGTAAGATCATCCGCCAGAAGCATTTGCCTATAGCCGATACGGATGATGTGGGGATCGTCCATGACGGCTTGATGACGATGGGAGCCGGGCTAGTACTGGAAACCGTCGATTTGTTGTTGGAAGGAAAAACAGATGCCGTTCCTCAGGAAGAATTTTATAAAGATCCTTCCGAACTCCGTCCTGCTCCGAAGATTTTCAAAGAAACTTGCCGTATCGACTGGCTTCAGCCGGTGAAAAGGGTTTATGACTTCATCCGCGGTCTGTCTCCTTATCCGGCTGCCTGGACTGAAATCGTTTCTCCGGAGGGCGTGCGCACCGCGCTGAAAATCTATCAGGCAGAGAAGCGCCCTGCCACACATGAACTTCCCGTCGGAACCATCCGGACCAACCGTAAAAGCTATATCGATATCGCGGTGGAAGACGGCTATCTGCGCCTGCTGTCGGTTCAGTTGGCAGGTAAGAAACGTTTGCCTGTTACGGACTTCCTGAACGGGTTCAAGCAGATAGGAGAATATAAAGTCGATTGATAAAAGAAGGAAGATGTGTCGAAAGCCCCTTTGTTCCCGCGCTTGACGGCTATGCCCTCAATGTGGGAACAAAGGGTGAATTCGACACATCTCCCTATGTTCGGTGTTACCTGTATCCCGGCTTATTTCTGTTTCCGGCTGAATTTGTCCAATACCTTTTCCTGGAATAACTGCATCAACTCGTAGAAGCTGGGGATAAACATCGTTGCAAAAATGGTGTTTACCGCCATGCCGAATACGACTGCCGCTCCTAAGGATAGACGGCTTCTCGCTCCGGCTCCTGTTGCAAACAGCAGAGGCATCACCCCTAAGACGAATGCGAATGAAGTCATCAGGATCGGACGCAGACGGATATGGCCGGCTTCGAGTGCGGATTCGCGTATCGGATTGCCGGCCTTATGGTAGTCACGGGCAAATTCGACAATCAGGATGCCGTTCTTCGCAGAGAGGGCGATCAGCAGGATGATACCGATTTGTGTATAGATGCTGACCGGCACGCCCATGACGAAACAACCCAAAATGGCCCCTAACAGGGCGATCGGAAGTCCCATGATGGCGGCGATTGGGCTTGTCCAACTTTCATACTGGGCCGAAAGAACCAGGAAGGCGACCAAAAGAGCCATTGCAAAGACGAGCATGGTGGTGGAGCCTGCTTTCGTTTCCTGGTAAGCGACGGATGTCCATTCATATCCGAAATTATTGCCTAATTGCTCCTGTACGAGTTCTTCCATAGCCTGGATCGCTTCGCCGGAACTATATTTCGGATTGGCTATGCAGGTGATGGATGCCGACTTATACATATTGTACAGGTTGATCTGATCCAGTCCCAACTGCTCCTTCACTTCCGTAAAGGCGGAGAAAGGAACCATTTTGCCGGAATTGTTTTCGAGGCTCAGGTGCAACACGTCGTCTATAACTTTTTGAGCTTGGTCGTAGGCCTCGATCTTTACCTGGTAGATACGCCCGAATTCGACGAAGTCGTTTACATAGGCGGCTCCCATATAGTAGCTTAGAGTCGCGAAAACCTGGTTGAGCTGCAGGCCGAGCAATTGCACCTTGTCGCGGTCGATAGCCAGGTTATACTGGGGGACGTTGGCTTGGTACATGCTCGAAAGGCTGAGCAATTGCGGCTTGCTCCGGTACGTGGCTTGCAGTGTTTCGATAGCATGCTGCATCTCCGTCGGGCCCAGATTATTACGGTCTTCCAATTGGAGTTGCAGGCCTCCCGAAGCTCCCAATCCGGGGATTGCAGGGGGGACCATTGCGAATATCTGTGCTTCCTGGATGCCGTAGGCTTCGCGGTTAAAACGGTTTACGACAGCCGAGGCGGTATGTTCTTTGCCTTTTCGTTCGTTCCAGTTTTTCAGGATCACGAAATAGGTCCCTGCGTTCGAGAGTTCGCCGCCACCCATGATAGAGAAACCGTTTACTCCGATATAGGTCTTGATTTCAGGATAGCTGTCGAGGATCTTGTCGATCTGCTTTCCGACTGCTTCCGTACGGTTCAGGCTGGCTGCCGGCGGGAGCTGGGTGGATATCAGGAAATAACCGTCATCCTCTTCCGGGATGAAAGTGGTCGGCCAGCGCATAAACATGACGATGGCAATGGCCGTTATGATCCCGAATATCACCATCGTGACAAACGGGTTCTTCAGCATGCGGCCGACGATGTCGTCATATATTTTCTGGGTTTTGCCGAACACCTTGTTGAAGGCTTTGAATACAAAGAATTTCGGTTCTTTGTTCGCTTGCAGGAACAGGGCGCACAGGGCCGGCGTAAGCGTCAGCGAGTTGAACCCGCTTAAGACGGTGGCGGCAGCGATTGTCAGGGCAAATTGTTTGTATAATTGGCCGGAGATACCGCTGATGAAGGTCGTCGGGATAAAGACCGCCAGCAATACCAGCACGACGCCTACGATTGGGCCGACAATTTCACCCATAGCTTCGGTCACGGCTTCACGGGCGGTATATTTCCCCGTATCCATCAGCCGCGACGAGTTTTCCACCACCACGATCGCATCATCCACCACGATCGCGATGGCCAGGATCAACCCGAACAAGGTCAACGTATTGATCGAGAATCCTAAGGCCGACATGACCGCCAGTGTTCCGATCAGGGAGACGGGGATGGTGATGCAGGGGATGATAACGGCACGGAAATTCTGGAGGAACAGGAAGATAACCAGTATGACGAGGGCTGTCGTCTCCAGGAAAGTGACGAGCACTTCGTCGATGGAGGCATTGATTACCTGTGTCGTGTCCAGTGTCACATCATAGACGACGCCTTCCGGGAGGTTGCCTGCCAACTGTTCCATTTTGGCCCGTACCCCTTTGGCCACTTCCAGCGAATTGGAACCGGGGAGTTGGTAAATGGCTATGGCGGCACTCGGCTGTCCTTTCAGTTTGGAGGTGACATTGTAGGAAGAACTGCCTAATTCGATACGGGCGACATCTTTCAAGCGGAGTATCTTGCCGCCCTCTTCCGTACGGAGGATGATGTTCCCGAATTCTTCCGGAGTCGTCAAACGGCCTTTTACCGTCAGTGTGTATTGGAACGGATTGTCGGCTTTGGCTATCGGTTGCCCGACGTAACCGGCCGAAACCTGTGTGTTCTGTGTCGAGATCGCCTGGAAGATCATATCCGGCGTGAGGTTGCGGATGCGCATGGCGTTCGGATCGAGCCATATACGCATGCTGTAGCTTCCGGCTCCCATGACACTGACGGAGCCGACACCCGGCAGACGCGTCAGTTCGTCCGTCATGTTGAGGCTGGCGTAGTTGCTCAGGTACAGCCCGCTGTAAGTGGAGTCACGGGAGCTTAGCGTCAGCATCATAACGATGTTGGACGATTGCTTCTTGGTGGTGATGCCTTGTACGATCACGGCTTCCGGCAGACTGCTTTGTGCAATGCTGACACGGTTCTGCACCATGACGGTCGCCATGTCGATATCCGTACCGACAGCGAACGTGATGGTTAGTGAATAGGCTCCGGAACTGGATGAATTGGAACTCATATAAAGCATTCCATCTACACCGTTTACCTGTTGTTCGATGGGCAATCCTACGGTCTGCGCTACTGTTTCCGCATCCGCACCTGGGTAGAAAGCCGATACCTGTACGGTCGGCGGCGTGATTTCCGGATATTGCGCGATGGGAAGTATGTGTAGCGTGACCAATCCGGCTACCACCAGGATCAGGGCGAGGACGGTAGCGAATATCGGTCTGTTTATGAAGAATTTTACCATAGCTTTTTATTTTATAGGCTTAATACTCATACCGTCTCTGACTTTCAGCAGGGCGGTTGTCACATACCGTTCGTCGGGGCGGATACCGCTGATGACCTGCCGGAGCGTATCGTCCACCAACTGTCCGGGTTCGATATGGCGGTATCGTACGATATTCGAATCGTTCACTATATAGAGGAATTTTCCCAACTGGTCGGTCCCGATAGAGGCGTCGCGCACGAGGACAGCGTCTTTCTGTTCGCTGTAGGGCAAGGTGATTGTAACATACAGCCCGCTTTTCAATTCGCCGTCTTTATTTTCGAGATTGGCGCGGACGTTCAGCGTACCGGTCGACAGGTCGACGTTGGGAGAGAGGTAGTCGAGTGTCCCGGTATAACTTTGCCGTCCGTCCTGTCCGAGGCGTATGGAAACATGGGTAGGCATCTTGACGTTCGGATCGTTCTGGTCGGCAATCATTTTCATCCGCATGAACTGGTTGTCTTCGATATTGAAGTTGGCGTACATGATGTCGTCTTTGTATAATGTAGCCAATGTGACGGGTTGGACAGCGCCGTTGATATAGTTGCCCACATCATAGCTT
>NZ_MNQY01000102.1:0-24817 GCF_001915675.1 Parabacteroides sp. merdae-related_45_40
GGTTGCTTTGTTCGATATACCGAAACCGACCAGGCGCGGATTCCGGAGTCCCATCCCGTTGATGCGGTGGAAATAAGCCTGCTTCTGCTCGTTGAAACTCTGCTGCGCTCCGGTAGTGGAGGCGCTCGATACCATATAGATGAAACCGCTTGTATGTTCATCGATCAGGCGGATGCGTTCTTCGGATGTTTCGGGTGTGATGAGCATAATCATTTTGAGGTCATATCGATCGACGATGGCCTTATAATCCGCCATATAATCGGCAAAAGGCAGATCCGGGATGATCATGCCGTCTACTCCTGTCTGCACACATTTCCGGCAGAACGCTTCGAAACCATATTGCATGATCGGGTTCAGATAGCCCATCAGGATAATCGGGATATGCACATCCTGACGGATATCTTCTAACTGTTCGAACAGAACATGCAATGACATCCCGTTTCGTAACGCGGCAGTAGAGGCTTCCTGGATCACGGGGCCGTCTGCCATCGGGTCGGAGAAGGGAATACCGATCTCTACCATGTCTATTCCTTTGTTTTCTAACTCTTTTAATATCTTCTTCGTGTCATCCAGGTTCGGATATCCGGCGGTAAAGAAGACGGAAAGGATTCCGTTCTTTTTTGTGTTGAATAAGTTTGTGATACGGTTCATCTTTTGATTTGTGATTTCAGATTTATGAATTATGATTTTGAATTGCTTTTAAAAACTCCTTTAGCTTTCCTATGTCTTTCAGCCCCGGTTCAATCTCGAATCCGCTGTTCAGGTCGATCCCGGCGAGGCGGGGATGCCGGAAAGAACGTATTGCCCCAGCACTTTCCGGACGGATGCCTCCGCTTAACAGGAAAGGAGTCTTTCCCCGGTAGGCTTCGAGCACGGACCAATCGAATTGTTTGCCGGAACCTCCATAACTATTGCATTTGGTATCGAAGAGGAAGTAATCGACACGCCCTTCATAATTGGTAGTTTGTTCAAGATCGCAAGCTGTTGCAATCTGAAATGCTTTGATCAGCGAGTAACCACGCTTTTGCAAGGCATGGCAATCTTCCGGTGTTTCATTTCCGTGCAGTTGCAGGTAATCGAGTCGGAAAAATGCCGCTGTTTCCACCAACTCTTCGAAGGAAGTGTTGACAAAAACACCGACCTTTTTTAATGGATAATTGATAATTGACAATTGACAATCGGAATACCGCTTGCCGCCATTGTCAATAGTTAATTGTCCATTGTTAGTTATTCTTCGTGGGCTTCTCGCGAAAAATATCAGTCCTATCCAGTCAACCCCTAAGGCTGCAACTTCCCGTATATTTTCGGGATCACGCATTCCGCATACTTTGATGATCATGATAATCTTCCTATGAATTGTGCGAGAGTGTCGCCTGGTACATCGGTTTTCATGAATGTCTCTCCGATCAGGAATCCATGAAAACCAGCTTCTCTGAGGTTCGATACGGTGGTTGTGGTCGAAATACCGCTTTCTGATACTAACAAAGGAGAAAGATTTCTTTCACGAGCGACCGTTTGCATCGCTTTTGCCAGACGGAAGGAGTTTTCCACATCAGTATGAAATGTTCCGAGGTTGCGGTTATTCACTCCCAACATATCGACAAATGGATTGAGGTGGTCAAGTTCTTCTTTGGAATGGATTTCCAACAGTACTTCCATGTTGAGGGTATGAGCTAACTCCGCAAACATAAGACATTGTTCTGGGGTAAGGCAGGCGGCAATCAACAGGACGGCATCGGCACCCATTACGCGTGCTTGATAGAGTTGATATTCGTCAATGATGAAGTCTTTTCTCAATAAGGGCAGGCCCACCAGGCTGCGTGCTTTGCAAAGGTCACCTAAGGACCCCCCGAAAAAGTTCGAATCGGTCAGGACAGAACAGGCGGAAGCGCCTTCCTTCTCATAGGCGGGCAAGACATCAGCTATAGCTGCATCGGGATGTAACCAGCCTTTCGAAGGACTTTTTCTCTTAAACTCAGCAATGATGCCCGATGAAGATGCTGCGAGAGCCGCCCGCATGGAACGGGCAGGATGTTCGAGTCGTTCACCGCCCATCCCCAGTAAGGTCTGCAACCGGACAGCTTGTTTTTGTCGCTCCACTTCGATACGCTTATTCGCTATAATATCTTGTAATATATCTTTCATATTCGTTGTTTCATTGTAATTTGTCATTCAAACTGATAAACGTATTGAATGTTTGCAATGCTTTACCACTTTCCAATGCTTCTTGAGCTTCCTCCAGGCATTCTGAGATTCTCTTTTCCGGGCAGATGACTTGGATGGCGAAAGCGGAGTTGGCGATTACGCAATTCTTTTGTGCCGGAGTCGCCCGGTTATTCAGGACATCGTCAAAGATGCGGGCTGCTTCGGCGACTGTCTCACCGCCATCCAGTTCCGCTTCCGTTGTGCGGGAGAAACCTAACATTTCCGGTGTGTAGAGCTTCTCTTTTTCCGGCATTGCTACCTTAAATTCTGCTGTCAGCGAGATTTCGTCATACCCGTCGAGGCTATGTACAACGGCAAAACGCGTTCCGCTCTCCTGATAGGTATAGCTGTAAAGCCTGAGCAATGGCAGGTTGTACACACCTAACAACTGGTAGGTCGGCATTACCGGATTGACCAGCGGGCCGAGCATGTTGAAGAAGCTGCGCACTCCTAAACTCTTCCGTATCGGAGCCACAGCCTTCAGTGCCGGATTGAACAACGGCGCATGCAGATAGGCGATATGGCAGGATTCCATCGAACGGCGCAACCGGTCGATATCGGCAGTAAACTTCACACCGTGCTGCTCCATTACGTTGCTCGCGCCACTGACCGAGGTCGCCCCATAGTTCCCATGTTTCACGACGTTATATCCGGCACCGGCTACGACAAAGCAGGAAGCCGTGCTGATATTGAACGTATTCTTTCCGTCGCCTCCCGTCCCCACAATATCGATCGGCTTAAACTCCGACAAATCTACCGGGACGCGCATTTCGAGCAATGCCTCCCGAAAACCCGCCAATTCCTCTACGGAGATATTACGCATCAGATATACCGTTATCAAGCTGGCAATCTGTGAATCATTATACTTGCCTTCTGCAATATTCTGAAGAATCGTCCGCGCTTCGTCACGTCCCAAATACTGATGTTCGAATAACCTATATAATATATCTTTCATCCTTTATATCTTTCATCCTTGATTTTTAATTTTTAATTCTTAATTTTTAATTTATCCCCAGCCAGTTCCGTATGATTGCCTTTCCCTTGGGGGTCAGTACGGATTCCGGGTGAAACTGGATGCCTCCGGGTGAAACTGGATGCCGCGAACATCATATTCGCGATGGTGAAGCGCCATGATCTGTCCTTCTTCCACATCCTCTGCCGTGATCTCCAGGCAGTCGGGGAAATTCTCTTTCGATACGACCCACGAATGGTAGCGGCCGGCACGGAAACCGGGTTCCAAGCCCGTAAACAACACATCCGGCACCGTCACCCGTATATCCGAACAGACTCCGTGATGTACATCCGCCAGGTTGATAAGCGTTGCACCGAATGCTTGCCCGATGGCTTGCTCTCCGAGGCAGACGCCTAAGATGCTCTTGGTCGGCGCATAGCGGCGGATTAACGGCAGCAAGATGCCTGCCTCCTCCGGAATGCCCGGACCGGGTGACAAAAGGATCTTGTCAAAACGTTCCACTTCGTCTAATGAAATCTTGTCATTGCGATGTACTTCAACTTCCGCACCCAATTCCTTCAGTATATGCAACAAGTTGTAGGTGAAGGAATCATAATTATCGAACAGTAATACTTTCATAAAAACTTTCAACTTTTAATTTTCAACTTTCAATTTATAAGTGTTGTTGCCAGATCGATCGCTTTCTTCAAAGCGCCTAATTTGTTATTGACTTCCTGCAATTCCCGTTCATCATTGCTTTTGGCGACAATGCCGGCTCCTGCCTGATAGTACAGGACGTTTCCGCGGCTGACGAATGTACGGATCGTGATCGCCTGGTTCAAGTCGCCGTCAAAGCCGATGAACCCGATGCAACCGCCATAAGCGCCCCGATTATGCTTTTCTATATCCGTAATCAACTGCATGGCACGTACCTTCGGCGCTCCGCTCAATGTTCCGGCTGGGAATGTATCTATATAGGTCTTGATCGGATTGCTGTCTGCATCGATCTCACCGCTGACACGCGATACCAGATGAATGACATGACTGTAGTACTGCACTTCCTTGTTGAAATCGACCTGTACGTCATGCGCATTGCGCGAAAGGTCGTTACGGGCAAGGTCAACCAGCATGACATGCTCGGCATTCTCTTTCGGATCGGCAAGCAAAGCTTCGGTACGCTGTCTGTCCAATGCAACGTCTCCCGTGCGGAAAGCCGTGCCTGCAATCGGGTCGATGCTTGCATGTCCGTCGGCTACCTTGCAGTGCGTTTCCGGTGAAGAGCCGAAGATACGGAATCCTCCGAAGTCGAAGTAAAACAGATAGGGAGAGGGATTGATGCTCCGGAGAGCCCGATAAACCTTGAAGTCGTCTCCTTTGAACGGTTGTTCGAACCGGCGGCTCAGCACGATCTGGAAAACGTCTCCACGGAGGCAATGACGGATGCCTTCGCGCACCATTGCTTTATATTCTTCCCCGCTGACAGGCGATGTCTCAGGGCCGGTAGCCTGGAAGTTATAAGAAGCATAGTTCCGGTTTTCTATCAAGGTCTCTATCTCTTGCAAACCGGAGTTTTCGCCGGATTGCATCAGCTCGACGAGCGTCAGTTCATTTTTGAAGTGGTTGAAGACAAGTACATACTTATATAATATGTAGAGCATGTCGGGAGCATCGTTTTCTTCATGGTGCGCTTCCATCACCGGGATGTTCTCAAAGTAACGCACGGCATCGAAAGCCGTATATCCGAACAGTCCGCAGACTTTCCTGTCAGGTCCTTCGATCGAGAAACGCTTCAAAAACGCATTCATGGCCTCCGCCACATTGAATGTTCCGGTCAATGCCGTAACCTCGCTTTTTCCATCAGGAAAAACAGCGGTGCATTCCCCGTTATTGATTCCGATACTTGCCAGCGGACAAAGCGCGATGTAAGAAAGACTGTTTTCATTCCCATGAAAATCGGAACTTTCCAATAACGCCGATTTCGGATAAACGTCCCGTACCTTCAAGTAGATACTGACAGGTGTATGAAGGTCACCGAGAACCTTCCTGCTTATTGTTTTAAATGTATAGTCCATTATGATCGACAATTGATGATTATAAAACTGATTATAGGAAGAACTTCCTGACTCTCACTTTTCACTTCTCGTTTTTCAATTTATACTTAATATAAGTCTCCATATCCTTATCTCCCCGGCCCGATACCGTCAGGACAACGACATCTTCCGGTTTGAATTTTATCTTGGGTAATGCTCCTAATGCGTGTGCACTTTCAAGTGCCGGAATAATTCCCTCGATGCGCGTCAGGCAAAAAGCCGCATCTAACGCTTCGTCATCATTGATGGCAAGAATCGTAGCCCGGTGAGTTTCCGACAGGTTGGCGTGGATCGGTCCGATACCCGGATAGTCCAGTCCGGCAGAGATGGAATAAGGCTCTTCGATTTGCCCGTCCTCGTTTTGCATCACTAATGTGCGCGCTCCATGTATGATACCTTTCTTGCCTAATTGGATGGTTGCTGCGCTTTGTCCGGTCGTAATCCCCAAACCGCCCGCTTCGGCAAGAACGATTTTTACCCGTTCATCATCAATAAAATGATAGATCGTTCCGGCAGCGTTACTTCCGCCACCTACACAGGCGATCAGATAATCCGGATAGTCACGTCCTTCCTGCTCCGACAACTGCTTTTTAATCTCTTCGCTGATAACGGATTGCAAACGTGCCACCATATCCGGATAAGGATGGGGGCCGACTGTCGACCCGATGATGTAATATGTGTCGGAAGGATGGCAGCACCAGTCGCGGATCGCTTCATTGGTCGCATCTTTCAGTGTCATGTTGCCAGAAGTTACGGGGATGACCGTCGCGCCCAACATCTCCATTTTCTGCACGTTTGCATGTTGGCGTTCCACATCCGTCTTGCCCATATAAACGATACATTCCATATTCATCAACGCACAGACAGTAGCGGTTGCCACGCCGTGCTGTCCGGCTCCCGTCTCGGCTATGATACGGGTTTTTCCCATCCGGCGGGCCAACAAGATCTGTCCGATCGTGTTGTTGATCTTATGAGCGCCGGTATGGTTCAGGTCTTCACGCTTCAGATATATCTTGCAGCCATACATCTCACTCAGCCTTTTAGCCTGATAGAGAGGAGAAGGGCGGCCGACATAGTCCCGAAGTAACTGGTTGAATTCTTTCTTGAAACTGTCGCTTTCCAATACTTCCAGATACTTCTTCTGCAAGTTTTCCACACATTGGTGAAGTATTTCGGGCACATATGCTCCTCCAAACTCACCATAATACCCATTTTCGTCAACTTGATACGTTTTCATCGTTCTATCTGTTATTATTTATTTTTTGTCTTTTCGAATCTTGGTAATTGCCCTAAACGAAAAAAGGCCTGTCGCAAGTGCGACAGACCTTTTATTATATCACGATAGTATATACATGAGGACTGGTTCCTTACGACCTTATGAGTTGTAAAGAACACCACCTCCAATATGTATTTACTATAATTGTTCTCATGACTTTTGTTGTTATTACGGCAGCAAATATATGCATTCTCTGATAAACTGCAAATAATTCGGCTGTTTTTTTGTTATATAATCATAGAACTTTTGTATGGCAGTCTCAGCTGTCCCTCTCCCTGCTATTTCAAATTTCTTGTTTGAGGGGATAGGCTTCTTATGATTTATCAAAATGTCACTACTACCCCGTCAAAATAGGATTAGTAGGGCATGTTTTGGAAATTACACTGGCGGGTGATATTTTTTAACGTTTCTATCTATCTTGTTTTGTCCCTATGAAGATAACAAAATGATACTGGAGGAGAGGTCGCGTTTCCGTGTGGTTATGTAAATAAAGAAGGTGATACTTGATCGGGTATTAGGGGAAGCTCTGTTGGCTGACAAATAGAGGAAGTGAGATAATTAACATTATTTTAATAGAAGTGAGTAGTGAGTTTTTTACCTAATCCTGTCTTTATCTCTAAAATGTAGAAGAGAAAAGCATGGAACCTTCACACGATCATATAGAAAAGACACTGGACAAGCTTGTCGCCTCCACACGTTCACCTCGTGGGCGCTATTCCGCTTCCGAAAGTTGGAAATTGTTGGAGAGGCGGCTCGTTCCTTCCCGGACAAAGAGGCTGAGACTGTTCCGTCTGGCGGGAGTCGTTGCTGCATCCGTCCTGCTTTGCTTTGCAAGTTGGTTCATCTATGATTATTGGAAGCCGGTAGCGATGCAAACTGTTTCAGCCGGTGCAGCCATATCGGTAATTACTTTGCCGGACCAGACGAAGGTGACGCTGAACCGCTATTCCTCTTTGACTTACCCGGATCGTTTCAAGGAGGATAGGAGGGAAGTACAATTACAGGGAGAAGCTTATTTCGAAGTGGAGAAAGATGCCCGGCATCCCTTTGTTGTGAAAGCGGACCCAGTCGAGGTCGAAGTGCTCGGAACACATTTTAATGTTGAAGCCTATCCCGGAGATGCAGAGGTGAAGACAACTTTGTTGGAAGGTTCTGTCGCTGTCAATGCGCCGGCTGTTTCTAGCCGGATTACGCTTTCTCCGGGAGAAAGCGCGATTTATAATCGAGCAGATAAAACACTACAGGAAGAAAAAACAAAAGAAAATAATACGGCTACCGGTTGGCGCGACGGCCATTTTCATTTTGATTATCTGCCGTTGCAGGAGATTGCACGAGAGTTGTCGAATGCTTTTCATGTGAAAATCAAAATTACGGATGAAGATATAAAGGATTTTCGTATCAGGGCGCATTTTACTGAAGGCGAGAGTTTGGATCAGATGCTCGATCTGCTCCAGCCAGCCGGTAATTTCAGTTATTCAAAGACAAATGATACGATCTTGATTCATTCTAAACTTAACTAAGTCATGAATTATTACCTATATTGTCTCCGCCGGTTCGCCCGGCTTATTCTTCTATTATGGATAGTTTTCAGAATTGCGCCGCTCGCTGCACAAGACCGGGCGGCGCGTCTGGACTTCCAGGTCCGGAAGGCAACACTGGACACTTTTGTCCGCCAGTTAGAGGACTCCACCGGCTTCTCGTTTATCTATGGTGAAAAGGTACAGCTCCGGCAGCCTGTTACCCTTGATGTCCGTCAGAAGACCATCGAGGAAATCCTGCAATATGCATTTGGTCAGGAAGCGATAACGTTTAAAATCTCCGGCACACACATCTTGTTAGGAGAGCGTCCTGTTTCCCGTAAATATACGGTCAGCGGATATATTACCGATTCCATATCGTCAGAAACGCTGATTGGTGCAAATATTTTGGAATCCAGCTGTCATGCCGGGACTTCGACGAACCCTTTCGGGTTTTACAGCTTGACCTTGCCGGAAGGAGAGACCGGACTTTTCTTTTCGTATTTAGGATATGAAACCAAGCATTACCGTTTTCTGTTAAATCGGGATACTGTAATGAACATCCGTTTGCAGACCAATAACCAGTTGTCGGAAATCATCGTTCTTTCCGACAAAAAAGAGACAGGCATTCGGGCAACGGGTATGGGTACGTTAGACATCCCGATGACGCAGATCAAGAATACTCCGGCCATTTTAGGAGAGGCTGATATTCTCAAAACAATCCAGTTGATGCCTGGCGTACAGGCTGGAACGGAAGGTTTCAGCGGGTTGTATGTACGGGGTGGCGGACCGGATCAGAACTTGATCCTTCTGGATGGTATCCCCATCTATAATGCCGACCATATGTTGGGCGTGTTTTCCATCTTCACTCCGGAAGCCATGAAAAAGGTCACGCTTTTCAAAGGTTCATTTCCAGCCCGTTATGGTGGCCGTCTGTCTTCTATCGTGGATATCCGGACAAACGACGGCGATATGCAGAATTATCATGGTACGGTCAGCATTGGCCTGTTGACCAGTAAGCTACACTTCGAAGGTCCGATCTTGAAAGATAAAACCTCCTTTTGCTTGACCGGCCGCCGCACTTATCTCGACCTGGTGGCAAGGCCGTTTCTGCCGGAGGACAAGAAATTCAATTACTATTTTTATGATATCAATGCAAAGGTGAACCACAAGTTTTCCGACCGCAGCCGCCTGTTCCTCAGTTTCTACAAAGGAAAAGACCATTATGACTACAAGCAGGACAAGGAATATGACGCCTATTCGAATGGGTCGCGTATGTATTTCTACAACAGCCGGATCGATTTCAACTGGGGAAACACGATTGCCGCCGGACGGTGGAATTATGTCTTCAACAGTAAATTATTCAGCAATACGACCGTAGCCTACAACCATTACCAGATGAGTATGGCGGACACTTACCGGAAAGATATCATCGAGGCGGATAAAAACGGTGATCCGATAACCGATAGAGGTGAATCGTATGTCTATAATTCCGATTACCGTTCCGGTATACACGATTGGAGTTTTCATACGGACTTCGATTATATGCCCGTCCCTGACCATCATGTCAAGTTCGGTGTTTCTTATCTGTATCATACCTTCCGACCGGAGGTGACGACCTCGCGTGTGAAAGAAGCTGTAGACGGGCAGACGGCACAGGATACCGTCTACAACGATTCCTCGAACAGCTATTTGCACGGGCACGAGTTTTCGTTTTATGCCGAAGACAATGCCGATATCAGCGACCGTCTGAGCCTGAATGTCGGCATTCATCTCTCCTTGTTTTCCACACAAGGGAAAGGCTATCTGTCGGCACAGCCTCGTCTTTCTGCGCGTTATCGCTTTCATGACGGTTTTGCGGCAAAGGCTTCTTTTACACAAATGGAACAGTATGTACACCTGCTGTCATCCTCGCCGATTTCGCTGCCGACCGATTTATGGGTTCCGGTTACTAAAAACATCCGTCCGATGCGCTCCTACCAGTATGCTGTCGGTGGCTATTATACCGGTGTGGAAGGGTGGGAGTTCTCTCTAGAAAGCTATTATAAAGATATGCATAATGTATTGGAATACCAGGATGGCGCTACCTTTTTCGGATCATCCGGTGGATGGCAGGAGAAGGTAGAGATGGGACGTGGCCGCTCTTTCGGCTTGGAGATTTTAGCCCAGAAGACGATCGGTAAAACGACAGGATGGTTGGGGTATACGATCGCCAAGAGTGATCGCCAGTTCAAGGATGGGACGGTCAACAACGGTGAACGTTTTCCTTATAAATACGACCGCCGCCACAACATCAACCTCTGTGTAAATCATACTTTCAGCAAAAAAACGGATATAGGGATCACTTGGATTTTTAATACGGGCGGAACGGCTACGGTTGCCGAACAGCGTACAGGGACGGCATCTGGTAACTTGATTGATTACATTTCCCGTCGAAACAATTATCGCCTTCCTATCAGCCACCGGTTGAATCTGAGCATCAATTTCCATAAGAAATTGCGCCACGGCATGCAGACTTGGAATATTTCGGTCTATAACGCCTATAATGCCATGACTCCGAATCTTATCTATAAAGAAGAAGAATATATCGGAGTAGAGCATATTAAGCCGGATGGTAGCCATGAGACGACCTGGAAGCGGAAAACGAGGCTGATAAAGCAAACGCTTCTGCCTTGTGTTCCATCGATTACCTATACATACCGGTTTTAATAAAGAGGAGTAGAATTATGAAAAAGAATTTATTTATATTATTCATACTGGTTTCCATGCTGTTCCCGGGTTGTGAGAATGAGCTTCCATATATGAACAAGCCGCAGGTCCCACAGCTTCTGATGAATGCTTTTCTTGAAGCTGGAAAGAAAGAAAACGGAGTGTCTCTGCGTATGATCGATACCGATAAACAGCAAGCGGATTGTGTTTCCAATGGTTCCATTGTAGTATATGTCAACGGTCAAAAGACCGAGACGGCAGAGGTGGAGAAGGTCTATGGTTCTTTCGATGATCCTAATTGTACGTTGAAAACATCTTTTCGTCCCGGTGACCGTATCCGCTTTGAAGCGACAGCCGAAGACGGGCAATACCAGGCTGGCTGCGAGGTGGAGATCCCTTTTCCGATCGAGGAAACTATCCGTGTAGATACGCTCCGTACGCAATTGAGGGGTGGTTCCAGCATGATGGATTGTATGCGATACAAAATAACGATACATGACCGTCCAAACGAGAAAAATTATTACCGTCTTATTATCGAAGAAAATACATACAGGATTTCTTCGGAAACAGGTATCAAATACGGTCCCTTTTCCTCTTATCCCGAAATTATCAACCAGGAGGATATTGTGTTGACCGATGGGCATCTTACGACTGCCGATGATGACAAATTCGGCATTTTGGATTGGACTATTCGTAATCTTAGCAATGTTTTCACGGATGGCCGTTTTGAAAATGGTTCGTATACCCTTAAGATCTACACCTCTGTTCCGCATATTAGCGAATCAAATGGAAAAGATCATTTTTACTTGGATGTTACAGTCCGCTTATTGAGCATATCACAACCTTATTATCGTTATTTGCGTGCGATGAACTGTCTGAATTCGGAAGATTATAACGAAACCTTTATGGAACCGGTCATCGTTCCTCAAAACGTATCGGGTGGCTTAGGTTTTGTCGGGGCCTCCTCTGAGCAGCAGGTTACCTTGCGTATGGTCGACCGGCCGCCGTTGTCGTATCCAAAGTGAACTGCCGGAAGGACTGTGCTGAGTGTAAGGCCGTATTCATTAAGCGGAAGATGGTCAGCGAATAATCATAAAGCTACAACGAGAAAAGATTTTCGTCTTATGAGGGGCTTTTTCTCATAAGGATGACAATCTTTTCTCGTCGTAATGATAATCTTTTCTCATACGGATGAGAATATATTCTCTCCCCGGTGAGGAAGTATTCTCATGGATTGGAAACTGCTGAGAAAAGCATACGATTTATTCGTTGTATTCTTTGTTCCGTTTGTGCAAGCTCTTCAGTTCGAAGGAAAGCATAACCCGGAAGATGCCGATGATCAGCAAAGTGTACGCGATCATATAGACAAGGGATAACGCTCCAAGACCTGGTTGCCAGATAATGCCGATACTGCAAAGGATTGCCAGTACGCCGAAAGCCATATACCAGCCCCAGTTGCGTGTCCCGTAGCGTTTCAGGTCCATAGCGTAGCCGGTTGAAGCGAAACCGCGGAACATCAGCCAGAAGGCCACGATGAAAGGCAGCACTGCCATGCTCAGGCCGATATTGGCCATCAGGTAGATACCTAAGATCAGGTCGATGATACCGCTTGCCAGATACCAGCCCCAACTGGAAATATTCTTTCTATTGGTGACGGCAAAAAGAATTTCCAACGTGCCGCTGACAAACATGGATACACTAAACAAAACACTCAGTGCGACATAGCTTGCCAGCGGTGTGAACATTAGGCAGATTGCGATGAGGATATAAAGCAGGCCCAACAGCAGGGAAACCCACCAGTTTTTTACTCCGAAGTTGATTGTGTCAATAAAAGTCTTCATAATAAATTCGTTTTTTAATTATTTTGAAATCTACTTTGTAACAAACCTTTGGAAAGAAAAGTTTCACCGAGCCGGTAAAGTGAATTATTTTTAATACATTTGCCATCCGTTATATTTATTAAGAATTTATGATTTTGGATGTATGATTTATCATTGATGCATGATTCCGGAATCATAAATCGTAAATCATAGAAGATTATGAAAGGTATTGTTTTAGCAGGAGGGTCCGGTACGCGTTTGTATCCGATAACCAAAGGGGTTTCAAAACAGTTATTGCCTATTTATGATAAACCGATGATCTATTATCCGGTGTCTGTGTTGATGCTGGCAGGAATACGTGAAATATTGGTGATTTCCACACCACAGGATCTTCCCGGTTTTCGTCGTCTGTTAGGGGATGGTTCCGATTATGGTGTCCGTTTCGAGTATGCCGAACAACCTTCACCGGACGGATTGGCACAAGCTTTTTTAATTGGGGAGGAGTTTATTGGAAATGATTCCGTTTGTCTGGTCTTGGGCGACAATATCTTTTACGGACAGAGTTTCACCGCAATGTTAAAAAGGGCCGTAGCTAATGTGGAAAACGAACAAAAAGCGACCGTCTTCGGTTACTACGTCAATGATCCGGAGCGCTATGGCGTGGCCGAATTCGATGAGGCAGGAAATGTGTTGAGCATTGAAGAAAAACCAGCATGCCCGAAATCGAATTATGCAGTTGTCGGTCTTTATTTCTATCCGAACAAAGTGGTGGAAGTTGCCAAGCAGATTAAACCTTCCGCCCGCGGAGAACTGGAGATTACGACTGTCAACCAGGAATTCCTGAAGGATGGGAATTTGAAAGTTCAGCTCTTAGGGCGCGGTTTTGCATGGCTTGACACCGGTACGCACGATTCTCTTTCTGAAGCCTCCACCTTCGTTGAGGTGATAGAGAAACGACAAGGGTTGAAAATAGCTTGCTTGGAAGAAGTTGCTTATCGGAATGGTTGGATCGATGCAGAACGGTTGAGGCAAGTTGCCGCTCCGATGTTGAAGAACCAGTATGGACAATATCTGCTGAATTTGATAAAAAGAGAGAATGAATAAGGATAGTAAAATATTTGTAGCAGGCCATCGGGGACTGGTCGGTTCTGCTATTCTGAAGAATCTGAAGGCAAAAGGTTACACGAACTTCGTCCTGCGTACGCATGCGGAATTGGATTTGACCGATCAGCAGGCCGTTCATGATTTCTTTGCCGCAGAGAAGCCGGAATATGTGTTCCTGGCAGCAGCCCATGTCGGAGGGATTGTGGCAAACAGCCGCTACCGGGCTGACTTTATTTACGAGAATCTTATGATTCAGAACAATGTGATTCATGCTTCTTATCTGAATAACGTAAAGAAACTTCTGTTTTTGGGAAGTACTTGTATTTATCCGGGAAATGCTTCGCAACCGATGCCGGAGGATTGCTTGCTCACTTCGCCACTCGAATATACGAATGAACCCTACGCGATAGCTAAGATAGCCGGGATCAAGATCTGTGAGAGTTATAACTTGCAATACGGAACTAACTATATCGCAGTAATGCCGACCAACCTGTATGGCCCGAATGATAATTTTAACCTGGAGACTTCGCATGTGCTGCCTGCCATGATTCGCAAAGTACATTTGGGTAAATGTCTTTCCGAAGGAGATTGGGAGGCTGTCCGGAAAGATCTGAATGCGCGTTCGGTTGAAAATATATCCGGCGGTACTTCTGAATCCGAAATATTGGATATTCTTGCCAAGTACGGTATTTATCCTGGTAAAGTGGAGTTGTGGGGAACAGGCAAACCGCTTCGTGAGTTTCTTTGGAGCGAGGAGATGGCAGATGCTTCCGTCTATGTGATGGAGAAGGTCGATTTTGCCGATCTCCGTCCTGCTACCGGCGATATCCGAAATACGCATATTAATATAGGTACTGGAAAAGAACTTTCTATTTGTGAAGTGGCTTCCCTAATCCGAGAAAAGGTAGGGTTTACAGGTGAGATCGTATTTGATTCGTCTAAACCGGACGGGACGATGCGCAAACTGACGGATGTCACGAAGTTGCATGCTTTGGGCTGGCATCATACGATTGAGATAGACGAAGGGGTTGAACGCCTTTATAGTTGGTACTTGGAGAATTAAGAATTGAAAATTAAAAAATTAAAAATAGGGAGGTTGTTGCGTCTTCCGTTTAACAACGATGAGTAAAGTTGCTTTAATAACAGGAATAACAGGCCAAGATGGGGCTTATCTGGCCGAATATCTGATCAAGAAAGGATATATAGTGCATGGTATTAAACGCCGGTCGTCCATGTTTAACACGGATCGTATCGACCATCTTTATCAGGACCCGCATGTGGAAAATCGTAACTTGATCCTACATTATGGTGACCTGACCGACAGTTTGAACCTGACTCGCATCATCGGTGAGATCCAGCCGGATGAAATTTATAATCTGGCGGCTATGAGTCATGTGAAAGTGAGTTTTGATACACCCGAATATACGGCTAATGCCGATGGTCTGGGAGTTTTGCGTATCTTAGAAGCAGTTCGTCTGCTGAATTTGATCCCCAAGACGCGCATTTATCAAGCTTCTACATCCGAACTTTATGGTTTGGTGCAGGAAGTTCCGCAGAAAGAAACGACTCCTTTTTATCCGAGAAGTCCGTATGCCGTAGCCAAACTTTACGGTTATTGGATAACGGTGAACTATCGTGAAGCTTATAAAATGCATGCGTCGAACGGTATTTTGTTCAACCATGAATCTCCTCTGAGGGGAGAAACCTTCGTGACTCGTAAGGTGACGCGGGCTGTCTCCCGTATTGCTTTAGGCATGCAGAAAAAAGTTTATATGGGGAATCTTTCTTCCAAACGTGATTGGGGACATGCAAAAGATTATGTCCGCGCAATGTATGCAATCCTCCAGCAGGACGAACCGTCCGATTATGTCATTGCGACGGGGATTACGACAACTATTCGTGATTTCTTGAGGATGGCGTTCGCCGAGATAGGCGTGGAAATTATTTTCAAAGGAGAGAATGTTAATGAGGTGGCTGTCTTAAACTATAT
Organism: Parabacteroides sp. merdae-related_45_40; assembly: GCF_001915675.1. Lineage (NCBI taxonomy): Bacteria > Pseudomonadati > Bacteroidota > Bacteroidia > Bacteroidales > Tannerellaceae > Parabacteroides > Parabacteroides sp. merdae-related_45_40. The sequence goes on from NZ_MNQY01000102.1 coordinate 15,664, forward strand.
TGACGAAAAAGTGTTTATTGAAAGAGTCGGTGAGGTTTATCTCGATAATTTCAGGAAACGGATTGGAGATGAAGTTGTAGGTGTTGATCCTCAGTATTTCCGTCCGACTGAAGTCGATTTATTGATCGGCGATGCGACGAAGGCGCGTACCCGTTTGGGATGGGAACCAAAGTACGATTTGGCCTCTTTGATAGAGGATATGATGTTGAATGATATAAAATTGATGAAGAAAGAATCGTATCTAAAAGAAGGTGGCTATGAAGTATTGAATTATTTTGAGTAGAATCGAACTTTTATTGTTTTTATTTGTTATAATTAGAAAAAGAGTTAATTTTGCAATATGTTTGAGCAAGATTATAGGTAATTGATTGTTTAATTAAAATGTTGATGAATATGAAGACTAAAGTATTACTTTTAGCTTTGTTATCAGGTTTTGTTTTCTCTGTGTCTGCACAGGAATTTAAACCGCAGGTTGGATTTAGTAACGAAGCGGGTTATAAGACAAACTTCAAAAAGAACAAAGCAGGCGACAACTGGTTTATCTCTATTGCTGGTGGCGCGAGTGTTTTATTTGGTGATCAGAACAGTGAAGCCGATTTTAAGAATCGTTTGAATTTTGCTCCTCAGTTCTCTGTCGGTAAATGGTTTAATCCGTATTTAGCCTTGCGTCTCCAGTTGAATGGTGGTGTGTTGCATGGTTTTGAAAACACAGGTGCTACATTTATGCAGCACAATAAATATGCAGCTGCTCATGCTGATTTGTTGTGGGATGTGACTAATTTCTGGGCTCCTTACAACGAAAAGAAAGTGTTTCGTTTGATTCCTTGGGTAGGTCTTGGTTACGCACAGCGTTTCAAAAACTCCGATGATAACAGAGGTATTGCAAGAACAGAATCTCCAACGGTGAATTTCGGTATCCTGACTGCGTTCCGTTTGAGCAAACGTGTAGATTTGAACGTAGAAGTTCAGGGTTCATTGTTGAACGAACAGTTTAACCGTGTTTCTATGTACCACCTGACTGACGGTATCGGACAGTTGAGCGCTGGTTTGACATTCAAACTGGGTAAAACTGATTTCGAAGTGTTGGAGCCGATGGATTATGCATTGTTGAACGACCTGAATGGTCAGATCAACGCTTTGCGTGCTGAAAACGACGAATTGAGTAAACGTCCGGTTTCTTGTCCTGAATGTGAAGAAGTTGTAACTAACGTTGTTAACAACTATGTAGATAATGTGGTATACTTCCGTATCAATAGCGCTAAGATCGACAAGAACCAGCAGGTTAGCATCTTCAATACTGCACAGTTTATGAAAGAAAACAATGTGCCTATCAAGGTTATCGGCTATGCTGATAAGAAAACAGGTACAGGTTCTTACAATATGCAGCTTTCCGAAAAACGTGCAAGAGCCGTTGCCAAGGAACTTATTGATAAATACGGTATCTCTTCTAGCCAGATCACAATCGAATGGAAGGGTTCTGACGTTCAACCGTACAATGAAAACAATTGGAACCGCGTTGTTATCATGTCTGCAAATAATTAATTTTTAATTATATCCCGAAAGGCTGTACATAATCGTGTGCAGCCTTTTTTTTGCTCGGAAATAATGCTTATTTTTGCATGATTTTAGCGCGTTGTTATGGAGTCAAATAAAAAATATGGTTATCTTATTCAATGGCTGATAGGCATCGGAGATCTGATCGTTCTGAATATTCTCTTTTTTATTGTCTATTATGGATTGAATAGTATTCATACGTTAGCTATTACTGGAAGCTTGCGAGAAGTGGTGCTTTTGTTGAATTTTTGTTATTTCTTTTCCCTTTATTTTGTTCCTTTGCGGTTGCATCTGTCCATTGTCTTTATCGATAAAATTGTGCAAAGAGCATTCTTTTTGGTTACGATTATGTTCTTTTTATTTGCCACTTGTCTGATTTTTTTGAATGTTGGAGATGTGTTGGCAACTTTCTTATTGATTTATTACGCTGTTACGCTTGTAGTATTTTCTTTGTGGCGTGTTATTGTGCGTGTAACATTGAAAATGTATCGTCGGAAAGGGTATAATTTTAAAAAGATCGTAATTGTTGGAGCAGGAAAAAATGGGATGGAATTATATAAGGTAATGAAGGATGATTTGTCGTATGGTTTCAATATCTTGGGATTCTTTGATGATAATCAGTCCTTGAAATCGGTTTTGCCGAATTATTTGGGAATGACGAATGAGGTAGAGAATTTTGTGCTGGCAAATGATGTGGATGAAATCTACTGTACTTTACCGGGTACGAATGATGAGAAGATTGTGCGTTTGTTGAATTTTGCGGAGAAGCACATGATCCGTTTTTATATTGTGCCGGAATTTTATCGAAATTTGAAGAAGAGTCTTGTGATGGATGTTTTGGAGTCCATCCCTTTGATGACCGTTCGCCGCGAGCCTTTACAGGCAGCTTACAATCGAGCATTGAAACGTGCGTTTGATATTCTTTTTTCAACTGTAATTCTGGTAACTATATTCCCGATATTATATATTGTGGTTGGTATCATGATCAAGCTGAGTTCTCCGGGACCGATCTTATTTAAGCAAAAGAGAACGGGACTGTACGGACAGGATTTCAGGTGTTATAAGTTTCGCACGATGAAGGTTAACGCGCAGGCTGATTCCTTGCAGGCTGTGAAGGACGACCCGCGTAAAACAAAGGTCGGAGATTTTCTTCGGCGGACTAATTTGGATGAATTTCCCCAGTTTATTAATGTGTTGAGGGGGGAAATGTCAGTTGTAGGACCGCGTCCCCATATGCTGAAACATACAGAGCAATACTCTGCGTTGATTGACAAGTATATGGTTCGCCACTTGGTTAAACCGGGGGTGACAGGTTGGGCACAGGTAACAGGCTACAGAGGAGAAACGAAAACGTTGGAACAAATGGAAGGACGTGTGAAGCGAGATGTCTGGTATATCGAGAATTGGTCTTTCTTCTTGGATCTTAAGATTATAGTTGTAACGGTTATCAATATGTTCAAGGGAGAAAAGAATGCATACTAAGTATTAAATTGCACACTTTTTGTATATATGTGTAATTGGAAACTGAATTTATGTTATCTTTGTGCCCGATGGGAAGGATTATAGCAATTGATTATGGCCGGAAACGTACCGGTCTGGCGGTCACAGATACCTTGCAGATGATTGCAAACGGACTGACAACTGTGCCGAGCGGTGAACTTACAAGGTTTCTGGCTGATTATGTTTCGTGCGAACCCGTTGAACGGTTTGTAGTCGGGCTTCCAAAGCAGATGAACAACGAACTTTCTGAAAATATGAGATACGTGGAAGCCTTTGTAACACATCTGAAGCGGACCATTCCGGATATTCCGGTAGAGTATTACGATGAACGATTTACTTCCGTTTTGGCACATAAGGCAATGCTGGACGGAGGATTAAAGAAAAAGAAAAGGCAAGATAAAGGATTGGTAGACGAGATCAGTGCGGTTATTATCTTGCAGTCATATTTGGAAAATAAGAAATATCAGTTATAAAAGTTATGATTTTACCAGTATATTTATATGGACAGCCCGTGCTGAGAAAAGAGGCTGAAGAGGTTCCGATGGACTATCCGGATCTGAAACAATTGGTAGCCAATATGTTCGAAACGATGTACAATGCCGATGGTGTGGGGCTGGCCGCTCCGCAGGTCGGTTTGTCATTGCGTCTTTTGGTAATTGACGCTGACGTGATGGGAGATGATTTTCCTGAATGCAAAGGCTTCAAGCGTGCGATGATCAATCCTGTTTTCCTTGAAAAAAGTGAAGAAGAGGTTTCGATGGAGGAAGGTTGTCTGAGCCTGCCGGGGGTGCATGAGAAAGTAGCCCGTTCAGCAAAAGTACGTGTGAAATATCTGGATGAAGACTTGAAGGAACATGAAGAAACGGTAGAGGGGTTTGCTGCACGTGTTGTGCAGCATGAGTGTGAACACTTGGAAGGCCATGTATTCATAGATAATATTTCAGGAATCCGCCGTCAGTTGAATAAAAGCAAACTAAATAGTATTATTAAAGGTACAGCCCGTTGCTCCTATAAAGCAAAAGCGGTTGGTAAGTAATAAGAACTCTATTAACTAATCAGTATGACAGATTTAAGTAAAAACATTCAGGCCCTCAGGGAAAAGAAAGCCGTCGTTGAGATGGGTGGAGGTGAAGCTGCTATCGAAAAGCAGATCGCGATGGGTAAACTGACTGCCCGTGATCGTATTCTATCCTTGTTGGACAAGAATTCTTTCCATGAATATGACCTGTTCGTGAAGCACGATGGTCGTGATTTCGGCATGGATAAGAAAGATTTACCAGGTGATGGTGTTGTTACAGGTACAGGTACGATCTTCGGTGCTCCGGTTTGTATCTATGCACAAGACTTTACGGTTGCCGGTGGTTCACTGGGCTTGCAGCATGCACGTAAGATCACGAAGATCATGGATCATGCTCTGAAAATGAAATGTCCGATTATTGGTATCAACGACTCAGGTGGTGCACGTATCCAAGAAGGTGTAGGTGCATTGGCGGGTTATGGTGAAATATTCTATCGCAATACAATTGCTTCCGGTGTTATTCCTCAGATCTCGTTGATCCTGGGACCTTGTGCCGGTGGAGCCGTATATTCTCCGGCTTTAACGGACTTCGTATTTGTAGTAGAGAATATCTCCAAGATGTTTATTACAGGTCCGAATGTGATCAAGACCGTGTTGGGCGAAGATATTTCTATGGAAGATCTGGGTGGTGCACGTGTCCATGCGGAAACAACTGGTAATGCTCATTTCTACGCACAGAGCGAGCAGGAGTGTTTCGAGCAAGTTAAACGTCTGGTTAGTTTTATCCCCTGGAATAACCAGGAACGTGCTAAAGTGGTAGAGTCGAAGGAACCCGCTGCGGTAATGAACATCGAAGATGTGGTTCCGGCAGATCCGAAACAGCCGTACGATGTTCGTAACGTTATCAAATGTATCGTGGATGATTCCGACTTCTTGGAAGTACAGGAGTTGTGGGCAGCCAACATTGTGATCGGTTTTGGCCGCATGGGTGGTGAAACTGTCGGTTTCGTTGCTAATCAGCCGATGGTGTTGGCAGGTGTATTGGATTGCGACAGTGCCGATAAAGCTGCACGTTTTATCCGTTTCTGCGATTCTTTCAATATTCCTATTATCACGTTGGAAGATATGCCGGGCTATTTGCCGGGCGTCGACCAGGAACATGCCGGTGTGATCCGCCATGGTGCGAAGGTATTGTATGCTTATTCCGAAGCGACGGTTCCCAAGATTACGGTTATCCTGCGTAAGGCTTATGGTGGCGGTTATATCGCCATGAACTCTCGTCACTTAGGGGCGGACTTTATGTTTGCATGGCCGAGTGCAGAAATTGCGGTGATGGGACCGGAAGGTGCGGCCAACATTATTTTCCGCAAGGAGATCATGGAAGCCGAAGACCAGAATGCAATGCGCCAGGAAAAGGTGAAGGAATATATCGAGAAGTTTGCAAATCCTTATGTGGCTGCGTCCAAAGGGTTCATCGATTCTGTTATCGAGCCGAAAGAAACACGTTCATTGTTGCTTCACGCGCTTAAACTTTCTGTATTGAAAGAAGAATACAGACCGGCTAAGAAGCACGGATTGCCTCCGTTCTAATTAACGCCGTAAAAACTTTTGAATATGGAAAAGAAAGAGAAAGATAACGAATATGTGGATTTTGTAGTAACGGCCCGCAAATACAAGACGACGCTGACTGCAAAATATAAGAACCGTAAAATGTGGCATAAGCCCTTTGTCGGTGATGTGATTTCTCATCTTCCTGGAACGATCGTTAAAGTGGAAGTACAGCAAGGGCAGGAAGTCGAAGCCGGCCAGTTGCTTTTGATCCACCAGGCGATGAAGATGTACAACCGGGTGGTCGCTCCCGTTGCCGGAACGATTGTCGAGCTGGGTGTAACGGAAGGAGATAAGATCCCAAAAGACCATTTGATGGTTAAGATTCAGCCGAAGTAAATAGCTGAAATAAGTAAATATAGAAAGCTTTCACACTGTTTTACAGTCTGTGAAAGCTTTTTTTATAGATTGGTTTTAATGGCTAAGATTATTTACTTACTTTTGCGACCGATCAATGTTGAATATTTTTATAATAGATGAAGAAAGCGATTCTTTTATTTATATTCCAGCTGTGTTCGTTAGCCATGTTTGCACAAATCAATACGGATCGTGTGTTGACTATCGGGCGCAACGCCTTGTATTTTGAGGACTATGTTCTTTCGATACAATATTTCAATCAGGTTATCAAATCAAAACCTTGGTTGGCCGAACCATATTTCTACCGTGCTGTGGCAAAAATCAATTTGGATGATTATAAAGGAGCTGAAGAAGACTGTACGCTTTGTCTTGAACGGAACCCTTTCCTGGTACAGGCATATTACGCACGTGGTATTGCCCGTCAGAGTCAGGAGAAATTTGACGAAGCAATAGAAGACTACAGGAAAGGTTTGGAGTTTAAGGCGGAAGACCGCCAGATGTTGGTGAATATGGCAGTAGCCAATATTCAGAAAAAAGATTTTAAGGAGGCCGAAAAGGTGTTTGATGAACTGATGACGGCCCATCCCAAATATTCTATGAACTATCTGACGCGTGGTGCGATGTACACCGAGAAAGGCGATACGGTCAAAGCACTTGCCGACTATGATAAGGCGATCAGTATGGACCCCTACTATGCTCCCGCTTATGGCAACCGGGCGATCCTGCATTACCAGATGAACAATATGAAAGACGCGCTTGCCGATCTGAACGAGGCCATTCGTCTGAATACCCGTGAGAGCGGTTATTACATCAATAGAGGTCTGGTCCGGTATCAGTTAAAGGATTTGCGTGGTGCTATGGCTGATTATGATCAGGTGGTCAGCATGGACAGCCACAACCTGATTGCCCGCTTCAACCGAGGATTGCTTCGGGCACAGATCGGGGATAACAACCGGGCTATCGAAGATTTCGATGTTGTGATCGAGATTGAACCGGACAACTATATGGCTTATTATAACCGGGCGTTGTTGCGTTACGAGACGGGAGATTATCAAGGTTCCGTACATGACTTCGATGTCGTGTTGCGGCAGTATCCGAATTTTGTGGCCGGTTATTACAGCCGTGCGGAAGTGAAGCGGAAAATGCATGATGAGGTCGGTGCCGACCGTGACTACTGGACTGCCTATAATATGGAGCAAAAAAAGAAGAACGGGAATGCTTCGGGAAATGCGGTCGCTTCCCAAAATGGCAACAATACCGGTACGCAATTGGCCGATCCGGCATCAAAGGATGAAAATACGCGTGAACAGTCGGATAAGAATATCGATAAGTTCAACCGTCTTGTCGTGTATGATGAAGAAGAGGTACGTAAGACGAAGTATAACAGCGAAATTCGTGGACGCGTGCAGGACCGTAATGTGCGTGTGGATCTGGAACCGATGTTTGTCCTGACTTATTACGAAAAAGTCGATCCGATAAAGAAGTTGGTTTATTATGATAAGATGGTAGAAGCTTACAATTCCCGTCTGGTACTGGAACGTAAGCTGCGTATCACAAACGAAGAAGCCGCCCTTACGGAAGACCAGGTTGCCGTACATTTTGCATCTATCGATAATTTTTCGGCCCGTATAGTGAAGAATCCGAACGATGTGGATGCCTATTTTGGACGGGCTTTGGATTTTATGCTTGTACAGGACTTTACCGAAGCGATTAAGGATTATACAAAGGTGATCGAATTGGATCCGGATTTTGCTATGGCTTATTTTAACCGGGCTGTCGTCCGGTATAAACAGCTTGACTATAATATGTCGCAGGCTGCCAGCTCGCAAGACGATTTTTCTGCTATGAGCATGAACCTTAAGATGGGTAAGAATCCGACGGTTGTTCGTACTCCGGCAACATCTGATCCGGCTTCCGCATCCTTGAAAGACAATAAGCGAGCTTACGAGCATGAAATGATTACGAGGGATTATGACATGGTGATCAAATTGAATCCGGGCTTCGTATATGCTTATTTCAATCGTGGAAACCTGCGTTGTGTGCAACGCGATTTTCGTGCTGCCATCCAGGATTACAGCGAGGCGATCCAGCGTGATCCGGAATTTGCCGAGGCTTATTTCAACCGTGGATTAGCACGCCTTTCGCAAGGAGATGCCAACCGGGGAATCGCCGATTTGAGCAAGGCCGGAGAGTTGGGTATCATCAATGCTTATAGTATTATCAAGCGTATGACAAGCAATTGATCCCCCCCCCCTTATTGTAAAAAACATCTTGAAAATGACTTGAACCTCATCCGCCAAATGTTCTTCGAACAGTTGTTTACGGATCGAAAATAATGCCTTTGGGAGGCCATTCCCGTGAGGTGCGTGGTTTTTCCTCCCAACGACCGTCTTCATCGCCACGAAGTCCGACTTCGTATAGAGTGAATCCGACAGCCCGGAGCGATGAAGACGGTCGTCAGGGCAATGAAGACGGTCGTCGTGGAAATAAGGTTCGATTCCCTTGAAAAGACCCTTCGAATCCGGGCAATATTCCTTTACCTTCCCTTTGTTTTCCCAAATATTCAACTCACCGGCAGTTCCGGTTTTTCGAAGTGTAAGGAATATGGAAGATAAGATTACCAAATGTCATGCAATTTCTACCTCTCCGGCGGACTGTTCGCTGGTATGTTAGGAAAAGCACTGTTTAGGTGGAAGAAAGGTCGGCTGAAATTGTGTTTGTTTTCTCTCGAAATAGGAAAAACAGGGGTTATTGTAAAAATCTTGATAAATAAAACCGCTTGTTGTCACTAATATGTATTATTGTCAACAAAAAACAGAGGAATAAGAGAGGATATTCGTAATATTGCATTTAGAACAAACGCTATAATAATGAATAGAAACATATACGTTATATTTTTGTCGTTAGCCTTCTGTCTGATTGCTTGCCGGCAGTATCCTCATATCCAACCCCTTTTGCAGGAGGCGGAAACCTTAATGGTGAGCCGGCCGGACAGTTCTTTAATCCTTTTAGAGTCCATCCCGTCCCCAGAAAAACTCTCAGAGGAAGACTATGCCACCTGGTGTCTGCTGATGACGCAGGCGCGGGATAAAAATTATGTGGAACATACGTCGGATT
>NZ_MNQY01000103.1:0-21275 GCF_001915675.1 Parabacteroides sp. merdae-related_45_40
AGCTACACGGCTGCCATGATCGGTGACCACTGCATCGCCATGATCGGAGACGCCATCGTCAAAGACACTCCGGGTTTTGACTATGAAGAAGCTTACACGCTGATGCGCAAAAACGCTTTCGAGGCCAATCCGGACTCCGGCAGCTATCGCGACGGGAAAGGCCGACGGGCAATGGAGTCTTACCTGAAATACAATTACGTGCCGTTAGAGGATCAAGTAACGGAAGCATTCCACCGTCGTGAACAAGTATCCCGCACACTGGAATATGCCTATGATGATTTTGTCCTTGCACAGGTTGCCAAGAAGTTAGGCAAGACAGACGATTATAAAGCACTCATCAAACGGGCGGAAAACTACCGGAACGTAATCGACCCCGAAACAGGCTATGCCCGTGGACGCCATGCCGACGGAACCTGGATCGAGCCATTCGATCCGTTTGCCTCCACTTCGTTCATCTGTGAAGGGACTCCTTACCACTACACCTGGTATGCTCCCCAGGACATAGCCGGACTGATCCGGCACATGGGCGGAAAAGAACGTTTCATCAACCGTCTGGACAACTTCTTCGAAGGGAACTATTACTGGCATGGCAACGAGCCGGGACACCACATCGCCTATCTTTTCGCTTATGCCGGTGAACCTTGGAAGACACAAAAATGGGTACATGATATCATCAACCGCGAGTATTTCACGACTCCCGACGGACTATCCGGCAACGACGATGCCGGCCAGATGTCATCCTGGCTGGTCTTCAGCATGGTCGGCTTCTATCCGGTCTGTCCGGGCATGCCCTACTACGTGATCGGCAGCCCGTCATTCGAAGAAAGCGTTATCACACTTGAAAACGGCAAGAAATTCACAATCGAAGCCAAAGGGGCATCGGAAAAGAATATCTACATTCAGTCGGCTACCCTTAACGGTCAGCCATACAACAAGAGCTACATCCTCCACAAAGACATCATGAACGGAGGCATCCTTTCGTTCGTCATGGGAGATAGCCCCAATAAAGAATGGGCTTCTTCCGCCGGATCGCTTCCACCTTCAATGGGGTTATAAAGAACGACGCATAAAAAAATCATTTACATATTCCTGCTCTGCCTCACCGTCCTACCAGACACAGGGCAGGAATTTTCAATATAGAGAAGGAAGCGGTAAAAATCGGAAAGGTAATCTACGTGGAATAAATATAGCTTTTCTTTTAAATTTTATTATATTTACGCGCTAATCGATAGGGTATATGGAATATTCAGCAGATTTAAAGGCCTTCAATCAATTATTCGCAGATTATCAAGGACGGTTCATCCGCTTTGCGAATATATATGTGAGGGATATAGCTGTTGCCGAAGATTTCACCATAGAGGCACTGATGCAATACTGGGAAAACCGGAACACGTTAAAGGCAGATTCCAATGTTCCGGCCTATATACTCACGATCATCAAAAACAAATGTATCAACTACCTGCAACATATACAAGTCAGGGAAGATGCCAGCGAACATCTGAAGAATCATGCCGAATGGGAACTGAACACCCGCATCTCCACCCTCGAAGCCTGCAATCCGGAAGAACTGTTTACAGCCGAAGCACAAGAAATCGTGAACAAGACATTGGCCTCCCTGCCAGAACAGACCCGCCGTATCTTCATCATGAGTCGCTACGAAAACAAACCTTACAAAGAGATCGCAGAAACACTCGGTATGACAACCAAAGGCGTGGAATACCATATCGCCCAGGCTCTGAAAAAGTTACATGTCAATCTGAAAGACTACATACCTCTGTTGGTATTCTTATCCTATATGAACTGATCCGGCCTTTCCGCCCATACACGGCTGTCTGGCTTTACTGAGTACCGAAAACAAAAGAGCGCAGAATCATGCGGACTTATCTTACCAATGATGTCCGCATAACTCAGCGCCCTTCCGTATTTATCTGCGTCTGGTAATATCAATCCCAGTACGTTTCCGCCAAGCGATCATCTCAACAATGTTACCATCCGGATCCAAAACAGCTCCTTCATAATAACCGTCACCAGTAATACGCGGCTCGCCTACGATCTTGTAACCGTCCGAACGGAATTGTTCGATCATGGCATCCACCTTCTCTTTCGATCCGGTAGAAAAGGCAAAATGGGCAAGTCCGATGAAGACATCTGCCGTTTCTTTGGTAATATCGGTCCGCTGCATGATTTCAAGTGAAGCCCCTCCCTCGAAAGTGACGAAATAAGAGGCAAAGCCTTTCTTCGGATTCACATACTTCTCGTTGCTTTTCCCATTGAAATACTTGATATAGAAATCACGCGAACGTTCCAGTTCGTTCGTCCAGATAGCGATATGAGCCAATTGCATATGTTATTCTTATTTACAAATCCGGCAACCGGCACATCTCGCCAGTTCTCCACGAAAACGTTTTTCTACTAATTTATGCAAACGGTCTTTCAAAGCATCCAGACGTACGTAATCGATCACGTCCGCGGTGAAAGCTACGCTTAACAACATGCGTGCCTCGTCACGAGGAATGCCGCGGCTCTGCATATAGAACAAAGCAGTTTCGTCCAACTGTCCGGTGGTCATGCCATGCGAACATTTCACATCGTCGGCATAGATTTCCAACTGAGGTTTGCTGTACATGCGAGCTTCACGGGTCGCACAAAGATTGCGGTTCGTCTGATAGGCCGCAGTCTTCTGTGCATCTTCCTTCACTAAAATACGGCCGCTGAACGCACCGACCGCATGATCGTCCAAAACATTCTTGAACAGTTCGTTGCTAGTACAATAAGGTACGGCATGCGTAATATGGCTATAGGTATCCAGCTGCTGTTCTTTGTCCAGGATCGACATACCGCACAAAGTCGCTTCAGCCTGTTCGCCGTTCAGCTCGATATAATAGTTGTTACGGGTAAGGCCGTTATTCAGCGTGATACCATTCACCAAAACATTACTTCCCGCTTCCTGCTTCACATGCACGGAGGCAAAACGAGTAGTCGACATGCTGCTCTCTTCGAGGTCGTAATAATCGAAGAAGGCACCTTCACCCGCAAAGATCTCAACAACCTGCGTGGCTAAGAACTTAACATCGTCGATGCTATGATCGCACACCAACAGCTTGGCTTCCGAACGAGGCTCCATAATCACCAGGATACGGCGGTTCGCCATCGTGTCTACATCGCTGCGGAAGATATTCACCAACTGGATCGGACGCTCCACTACGACACCTTCCGGCACATAGACCACAAAACCGTCCTGAGCCAACATAGTGTTCAAGGCAACGATACCATCCTTACCGGTTGGTGCCGCCTTGCCATAATAGCGGGAAGCCACTTCGGGATACTTTTCCATGAAAGTACGCATTCCCCCGGCATAAACACCTTCGGGAAGATGGGCTTTCGGTAACATCTTGTCATAGAAAGTATCATTCACCACAAAATAAAGCGAGGTACTCAGGTTGGGGACATCACAACGAAACACGTCGTACGGATTGACCGGGATATCAAGACGATTGATATTCACCCCGTAATCCGGAGCAAAAGCCTGCGCCACATCTGTATATTTATAATCTTCACTCTTCACCGTCGGAAAGCCCAACCGTTCCAAATCAGCCAAAGCCTCTGCACGCGGCAAATTCATCAACCCCGCCGCATGCCGGCAAATCAGATCCTCATAATGGGTGAAAAGATCGATATATTGTTGTTCTGCTTTCATTACTATCTAATTTTTTGGCATGGATTACACGGATTTCGCGTGTAATCCGTGCCTAATTATTCTTATTCTTCTCCCATCTCTTTCTTGATCCAGTCGTAGCCTTTTTCTTCGAGTTCGAGAGCCAGTTCGGGACCGGCGGTTTTGACAATACGTCCTTTGTAGAGGACATGGACCACGTCAGGCTTGATATAATCCAGCAGACGTTGGTAGTGCGTGATCACGATAGCCGCATTCTCTGGCGTACGAAGTTGGTTGACACCATTTGCCACGATGCGGAGGGCATCGATATCCAGACCGCTATCCGTCTCATCGAGAATCGCCAGCTTCGGTTCGAGCATTGCCATCTGGAAGATTTCGTTCCGCTTCTTCTCACCACCCGAAAAACCTTCGTTCACGCTGCGGCTCGCCAGCTTATTGTCCAATTCCACAATCGCACGCTTCTCGCGCATCAGCTTCAGGAAGTCGGTAGCCGAAACAGGTTCCAGCCCTTTATATTTACGATGTTCGTTCAAGGCGGCACGCATGAAGTTCACCATGCTGACTCCCGGAATCTCCACCGGATACTGGAAACTCAGGAAAATACCTTCACGGCTACGGTCTTCCGGTTCAAGATCCAACAGGTTCTTACCGTTGAAGATCACCTCCCCTTCCGTTACTTCGAATGCCGGATTACCGACCAACACACTGCTCAAGGTACTTTTTCCGGAACCGTTCGGCCCCATGATGGCGTGTACCTCACCCGCCTTGACAGAAAGGTTGATCCCTTTCAATATCTCTTTGCCATTGATATTGGCATGTAAGTTCTTTATCTCTAACATGACTTTATAATTTATGATTTATGCGATTTATGATTTATGATTTATGATTTATCATCAACGCATAAATCATAAATCATAAATCATAAAATCATCCTACGCTTCCTTCTAAAGAAATAGTCAGCAGCTTCTGTGCCTCCACGGCAAACTCCATAGGGAGCTTGTTCATTACCTCGCGGGCATACCCGTTGACGATCAGACCGACAGCTTCCTCGACCGAGATACCGCGCTGCCGGCAATAGAACAACTGCTCTTCGCTGATCTTGCTCGTCGTCGCTTCGTGTTCCACTACCGCCGTCTCGTTCTGGATATCGGCATAGGGGAAGGTATGGGCACCGCAAGTCGAACTAAGCAACAGGCTGTCGCACTGGCTATGATTACGGGCGCCTTCGGCACGGGGAGAAACTTTCACCAAGCCACGATAGCTGTTCTGGCTATGCCCAGCGGAGATACCCTTCGAGACGATCGTACTGCGAGTATTCCGTCCAAGGTGGATCATCTTCGTACCGGTGTCGGCCTGCTGGTAATTGTTGGTGACGGCCACCGAGTAGAACTCGCCTACCGAATTATCACCGGCCAGAATACAGCTTGGGTATTTCCAGGTAATAGCGGAACCAGTCTCCACCTGTGTCCAAGAGATCTTGCTCCCTTCGCCCTTGCACAGTCCGCGTTTAGTCACGAAGTTGTAGATACCTCCCTTTCCATCCTTGTCACCCGGATACCAGTTCTGGACGGTGGAATATTTCACTTCGGCCCGTTCATGCGCTACGATTTCGACGATAGCCGCATGAAGCTGGTTCTCATCGCGCATCGGGGCGGTACAACCTTCAAGGTAACTGACATAGGCTTCATCATCCGCCACAATCAATGTACGTTCGAACTGTCCGGTATTGGCCGCATTGATACGGAAATAGGTAGAAAGCTCCATCGGACAACGCACGCCTTTCGGGATATAGACAAACGAACCGTCCGAGAACACCGCCGAATTCAATGCGGCAAAGAAATTATCACGATAACTGACCACGCTTCCCAGATACTTCTGGACCAAATCGGGATGATGCTGGACGGCTTCGCTGAAAGAACAGAAGATAATGCCCTTCTCAGCAAGCGTCTCCTTGAATGTTGTCTTTACGGAGACGCTGTCCATCACTGCATCGACCGCCATCCCGCTAAGCTGCGCACGTTCGTGCAAAGGAATACCCAGTTTGTCGAAAGTCTTCATCAGTTCCGGATCGACCTCATCCAGGCTCTTCGGGCCTTCCTTCTTCTTCGGAGCGGCATAGTAGATGATATCCTGATAGTCGATCGGCGGGATATTCAGGTGAGGCCATGTCGGCATCTCCAGTGTCTGCCAATGGCGGAAGGCTTTCAAGCGGAACTCAAGCAGCCATTCCGGTTCATTCTTCTTGGCGGAAATAATACGAACAGTCTCTTCATCCAATCCGCGATGAATCACCTCCGTATCTATATCGGTAACGAATCCGTACTTATAATCACCGGTCGTCACCTCATTTAGTATGTCGTTTGAATCTTCCATTATACATTAAATATATTGTTCAAATTATGAAACCTATTCCTCCTTAAAAAACAAATTTTGGAAGTAAATGGTTGGGATTATTTCTTTGACTGAATTATAAAAACGGGATTCGACCTTTGCCTGGCGCGGGATCAGGACCGATCCCTTGTCTATCATCTCCATACTGTTCAGCAGAAGGCTGACAAACGCCATCATAAAGCAAAGCCCCAAGACACCACCCACCAAATGGTTCAGGACGCTCAACGGCGTCGCTCCCACGACACGAGTCAGAATCTCACCCGCCAGCAATATGACACCCACGATCAACAGGAAACCCGCCACGTAGCTGAGCACCGTCACTCCTTGTTCGGGAAACCAGCCCAATGCCAATATATATCCACGCAGCCAAAGTGCCGCCTTCGTACAAAAAAAGATCCCGACCAAAAGGGCTATAAGCGAAACAACCTGTTTGATGACTCCATCAAACAGGCCTTTCACAAATCCTATTCCTGCCAGACATAGCAATGTAATGTCCAACCAGTTCATGTTTACAATGTCTTCTTGATTTCCGTTTCTTCGTATGCCTCGATGATATCACCAACCTGAATATCATTGTAGTTGACAATGTTCAAACCACAATCCAAACCGGCAACCACTTCCTTCACATCATCCTTGAAACGTTTCAAAGATTCCAACTCTCCGGAATGAACCACGATACCGTCACGGATCACGCGCACCTTGTTCGAACGCTTGATCTTACCTTCACGTACCATACACCCGGCAATCGTACCCACTTTCGTGATCTTGAAGACCTGAAGCACTTCCACGTTCGCAGTGATCTCTTCCTTGATTTCCGGTGAAAGCATACCTTCCATAGCGCTCTTCACTTCTTCGATCGCATCATAGATAATCGAGTACAGACGGATTTCAACTCCCTCTTTCTCTGCCAGGCGGCGTGCAGGCAATGCCGGGCGCACCTGGAATCCGATAATAATCGCATCAGAAGCGGCAGCCAGTACGACATCCGATTCGGAGATCTGACCGACAGCCTTGTGGATCACGTTCACCTGGATTTCCTCTGTAGACAGACGGATCAGGGAGTCTGACAACGCTTCTACGGAACCGTCCACGTCACCCTTCACAATCACGTTCAGTTCTTGGAAGTTTCCGACTGCGATACGGCGACCGATATCATCCAGCGTAAGCATCTTCTGCGTACGTAGGCCCAACTCACGCTGCAACTGTTCGCGACGGTTGGCAATTTCGCGGGCTTCCTGGTCTGTTTCCAGTACGTTGAACGTATCGCCAGCCTGCGGAGCACCGTTCAGACCGAGGATCAGAGCCGGTTCGGAAGGACCAGCCTTTTCGATACGCTGGTTACGTTCGTTGAACATCGCTTTTACGCGACCGAAATGGGTTCCGGCCAGTACGATGTCACCGACCTTCAGTGTTCCGTTTTCAACCAACACGGTAGAAACATATCCACGTCCTTTGTCAAGTGAAGATTCGATGATGGAACCAACAGCACGTCTCTTCGGATTAGCCTTCAAGTCGAGCAAATCGGCTTCCAACAATACTTTTTCCAACAAGTCCTCCACACCGATACCTTTCTTGGCTGAAATTTCCTGGCTCTGGTACTTACCTCCCCAGTCTTCAACCAAATAATTCATGTTAGCCAGTTCCTCCTTGATCTTGTCAGGATTGGCATGAGGCTTGTCGATCTTATTGATAGCAAATACGATAGGTACACCAGCAGCCGAAGCATGGTTGATCGCTTCGACAGTCTGTGGCATGACATTATCGTCGGCAGCCACAATGATAATCGCGATATCCGTCACCTTGGCACCACGGGCACGCATGGCGGTAAAAGCCTCATGGCCCGGCGTATCCAGGAACGTGATACGACGCCCGCTCTGCAACTTCACGTTGTAAGCACCGATGTGCTGCGTGATACCTCCTGCCTCACCGGCAATTACGTTTGCATTACGGATATTATCCAACAAAGAGGTCTTACCGTGGTCAACGTGTCCCATCACAGTCACGATAGGAGGACGCGCCACCCAGTCTTCTTCGTTGTCGTCTTCTTCGTCGGCCTTGATGGCTTCCACCACTTCGGCACTTACATATTCGGTCTGGAAACCGAATTCTTCAGCTACGATATTAATTGTTTCCGCATCCAGACGCTGGTTAATGGAAACCATGATACCGATACTCATACAAGTACCGATAACCTGCGTCACAGGAACGTCCATCATGTTGGCAAGGTCATTGGCAGTCACAAACTCCGTCAGCTTCAACACCTTGCTTTCCATTTCTTCCTGTTCCATCAGTTCGTGTTCACGCTTCTGGATGGCATCGCGTTTGTCGCGACGGTACTTGGCACCTTTATTATTCTTATTTCCCTTGTTGGTCAGACGGGCCAAGGTTTCCTTTACCTGCTTCTGTACATCTTCCTCGCTGATTTCCGCCTTCACCGGCTTGCGTAGGCGCGGCTTGCGATCATCGTTCGGACGTGACGGGCGTGCATTAGTTCCCGGCGTATTGTTCACATCTACGCGGTCTTTCTTGATACGGTTACGTTTTTTCTTTGCATCCGTACCGCCTTCTCCCGGTTTGACAGGAGCACCTGGTCTTGCCGTTCCGTCTTTCGGTCCTTTATTGAAAAGCCCGTTACCCGACTGTTGCCCCGCTTTGTTACCGGCGAACTTCTCGCGCTTGTCTTCCCGCTCTTTCTTGCGTTCCTCCTTCGTCTTTTTCTTCGGACGGGTAGACTGATTCAACGCGTTCAGATCTATCTTCCCTGTCACCTTGATTTTCGACTCGAACTTCGGAGTATTCAACCGGAATAATCCCTCGTCAGAATCGTTGCCGGCAGATGCCGCCGGTTCTGCAGTCGCAGTCGTTGACTCTACATTTGCAGTTTTCGGCTCCTGTACAGGCTCCGGTTTCATCACTTCTGCTGGTTCCTTTTCCACTACTATAACTTTTTCTTCTTTTATCTCCTCAGGCTGCTGTTTCATTTCCGGGATTTTCACTTCAGGTATTTCCACCTCAGGTGCCTTTACTTCGGGGGTTTTCACCTCCTCAACCGGAGCATCAGCAGTTTTTGCAGCAGTGGCCGCCTCCACAGGCTTCTCCACTTTCTTTTCCACAGGAACGGAAACAGGCTGATGCTGCACCTCCTGCACTTTTTTATGCGGTCTGTCCAGATCGATCCGACCCTTCGTCACAATTTTGGGTCTGAATTCTTCCGGTATTACAGTCTTTATTTCCGAACTCTTTTCTTCTTTCACAGAAGAAGCTTCCCTGTGAGAACGTTCGGGCACGACCCGTTCACGCTCACGTCCGCCGTTCGGTAAATCTTTTCCAAACTCTTTTACGAGCAAAGCATACTGTTCATCACCGATTCGCGTGTTGGGATTGTTATCCTCAACCTCGAACCCTTTCTTGCGTAGAAACTCAACAACCGTGTTGATTCCTACATTTAATTTTCTCTGTACTTGTATTAATTTTATGGGCATATCAAACTTTGTCGTAATACTTATTCTTGAGGTTCTCCCTCTTCTTCTTCAAATTCGGCAGATAAGATAGCAAGTACCTCGTCAACAGTCTGTTCTTCGAGGTCGGCACGTTCTACAATCTCTTCGCGGTTCATAGCCAATACGCTCTTCGCCGTGTAGCACCCGATATTCTTCAGTGCTTCGATTACCCAGCTGTCAATTTCGTCCGAGAATTCATCCAAATAGATATCCTCTTCATCTGCACCTTCCACATCGCGGAAGACATCGATGGCGTATTCGGTCAGCATACAGGCAAGCTTGATATTCAAACCACCTTTACCGATAGCCAATGAAACTTCTTCAGGACGAAGATAAACCTCTGCCTTATGTTCTTCTTCGTTCACTCGTATAGAGGAAATTTTTGCCGGGCTTAATGCACGCTGGATAAACAGCGATATATTGGATGTATAATTAATAACATCGATGTTCTCGTTTCTCAGCTCGCGAACGATACCATGAATACGGGAACCTTTCATTCCGACGCAGGCGCCGACCGGGTCGATACGGTCATCGTACGACTCAACGGCCACTTTTGCTCTCTCTCCCGGAATACGGGCAATCGCCTTGATGGTGATCAGACCATCGTTGATTTCCGGAACTTCAAGTTCGAACAAACGCTGCAGGAACAATTTGTCTGTACGGGAAAGGATGATCTTCGGATTGTTGTTGTAGTTGTCCACCCGCTGTACGATAGCACGCACGGTTTCACCTTTACGGTAAAAATCAGTCGGGATCTGTTCTGTTTTCGGGAGCAGCAACTCATTACCCTCGTCATCCAACAACAGGATCTCCTTCTTCCATACCTGGTAAACATCGGCTGCGATGATATTGCCGATTTTATCCTTATACTTAGCAAACAAACTGTCTTTCTGCAATTCAAGTATTTTTGAAGCCAACGTCTGGCGCAGGTTCAGGATGGCACGACGTCCGAAATCGGCAAAATGCACTTCATCAGTCACCTCTTCGCCCACTTCACAGTCGGCATCGATCTTACGGGCCTCGGTCAGTGTCAGCTGAAGATTCTCGTCCTCCAGTTCGTCATCGGCGACAACCGTACGGTTTCTCCAGATTTCGAAGTCACCTTTTTCCGGGTTGATAATTACATCGTAATTTTCATCCGTACCGAACATTTTAGCGATCACGTTGCGGAATGAGTCTTCCAACACGCTGATCATCGTATCTTTATCTATATTTTTCAACTCCTTGAACTCAGCAAGTGTGTCAATCATACTGATTGTTTCCTCTTTCTTGGCCATAATCTTTTTACTTGAATCTTATTAGGTATTTTGTATATTTTATTTCATCGAATGTATATGACTGGTCTTCCCGGACAGTCACTTTACGCTTGGCTCCTTCGGGCTTCACTTGTTTTTCAACAGTGACCACCACCCCGTTTTCGTCGGCCGATTTCAATACGCCGGTCAACTTCGTACCGCTTTTAAGCAGCATTTCCACTTCGTTACCTATATTTTTCACATACTGGCGAAGCACTTTAAACGGAGATGTTATCCCTGCGGAACCGACTTCCAGTTCGAAGTCTTCCACATCACGGTCCAGGTGACCTTCCACATAGCGGCTCAACTCAGCGCAATCGTCGATACAAACACCCTCATCATTATCTATTTCTATGATAATCAGGTTACCTGGTTTTATTACTACATCCACTAAATAATTGCCGGAAGAAGCTAATTTCTCTTCTACCAACTGACTTATCACGTCCTTTTCAATCATATACATACAGTTAAGAACAAAAGAAGGGGACTGCCCGCCCCCTCCTCATCTTCGCTTAATCGTCTGCAAATATACAAATAATCAGTGAGTTTTCAAATAAATATATATTTTTTCTGCATGTTAAGAGATTTATCGCGTACATTTATACTTAATATGTCAAAAGTAAGCATATATCAGAACATTTGGTCATTACCCGTTTTTTTCGTTCCTTTGCCCTCGAATATAAGGGGTGCTTGCCGGAATGACGCCCAAAAACAGGAAGGCAGGCTGAGATTATACCCATTGAACCTGTACGGGTAATGCCGACGAAGGGAAAAAAGTGTATCTTCAGTAAAAACAGTCCACCTCTGCTATTCCTTTTAAAATTCAGGTTATCAAAAAGAAAAAGGATGAAAAGTGTTCTTATTATTGCCTCAACATTAATGGCATTGTCGGCGGAAGGCAAAACGACCGGACCGGCCGATTCTCTGAAAATCTCAAAAGACATCTCGCTGGACGAAGTGGTCGTCACCGCAACCAAAGTAGCCAAAGGGACACCGGTTGCCTACAGCGAACTGACAAAGGACGAGCTGAATCGTCGGAACGACGGACAAGGCATCCCCTTCCTGATCCTCCAATCGCCGTCCGTGATCATGACGTCAGATGCAGGGACAGGTATCGGCTATTCCGGTTTCCGCATCCGGGGGACGGATGCCAACCGTATCAACATCACAGTCAACGGAGTACCTGTAAACGACTCCGAGTCACACACGGTCTTCTGGGTGAACATGCCAGACTTTGCCTCCTCGGTCGATAATATCCAGATACAACGCGGAGCCGGGACCTCGACCAACGGGGCAGCCGCCTTCGGAGCAACCGTCGCCATGCAGACGCAGAAATCGGAGTTGAAACCTTATGCCGAATATTCGGTCTCGGCCGGATCGTTCGGGACAGTCAAGAACACTGTCAAGCTCGGAACCGGGCTTCTACAGGACCATTTCGTTTTCGATGCCCGCTATTCCAATATCCAGAGCGACGGATACATCGACCGGGCCAAGGCCAACATGCACTCTTACTTTGCTTCGGCGGCTTACTACGGAGACAACACGCTGATTCGCTTCCAGACTTTCGGCAGCATCGAGAAGACCTACCAGGCATGGACCGGCGTCCCTTCCTATCTGCTGGATTCAGACCGCACCTACAACCCTTGCGGGGAATATAAAGAAGACGGGGTCACCAAATATTACAAGAACCAAACAGACAATTACCGGCAGCAGAACTACCACCTGACAGCCAGCCAGCGCCTGAGCGATCTGTGGAACATGAACCTGACACTCCATTACACACATGGGGCAGGCTATTATGAAGATTATAAAGGAGGAGCCAAAGTCAAGGATTACAAACTGCCCCCATATATCGACAGCCAGGGAGACACCATCTCCAAGACGGACCTCGTCCGCCGCAAGTGGCTGGAAAACGACTTCTACGGAGCGATCTACAGCGCCAACTATCGGGGAGAGCGTTTGCAATTCTCAGCCGGAGCCGCCATCAACCGTTACGACGGCGACCACTTCGGGCGTGTCATGTGGGCGAAACAATCGAACAACCTTCCCGAACCGGACTACGAATATTACCGTAACACGGGTGACAAGCTGGATTACAATATGTACGCCAAAGCCAATTACCAGTTCCATCCCAACTTGAACGGTTATCTGGACATGCAGTACCGGGGCATCCACTACACGATCGAAGGCAGCGACGACAAAGCCGGCGACCACGTGAATGTCGACAAGCACTGGAACTTCTTCAACCCCAAGGCGGGCATTAACTTCCAGAAGGACGGCCACAACGCGTTCGTCTCGTTCTCGGTAGCCAACCGCGAACCGAACCGGGACAACTTCACCGAGGCCGGCCGGGACGAACGCCCGCAGCACGAGACGCTCTACGACTATGAAGCGGGTTACGGTTTCGGAAACTCCCGTTTCCATGTCGGCGCCAATCTTTACTTCATGGATTACAGCAACCAGCTGATCCTGACCGGCAAGATCAGCGAAATCGGCGAAGCCCTCACTTCCAATATCAAAGACAGCTACCGGATGGGAATAGAACTCACGGGAGGCGTGAAAATCGCCCGCTGGCTGGACTGGAGCGGAAACCTGACACTCAGCCGGAACAAGATCAAGAACTTCATCGAAAGCATCGAGGTTTACGATGCCGACTGGAACTTCCTACGCGAGGACCACAACGACTTAGGGACAACCGACATCGCCTTTTCGCCAGACATCATCGCCAACAGCATGTTCAATTTCAGCTGGAAACAATTCAGCGCAAGTTTCAACTCCCAGTTTGTCGGCCGCCAGTATATCGACAACACCTCTTGCAAAGACCGTTCCATCGATCCCTATTTCGTCAGCAACCTGCGTGTCGGCTACGTTTTCAAACCGAAGTTTATGAAGGAGATCGCCCTCGATGTCACGATCAACAATTTGTTCAACGAGCAATATGAAACCAATGCATGGGTATACTCGGCAATGGTCGACGGCGAACGTTACAAAGAAGACGGCTATTTCACCCAGGCGGGAACAAACGCAATGGCACGGGTAACATTCAAATTCTAAATGATGGAACAATTACTGGAATATTTCGGAGTACTGACCGGTCTGCTTTATCTCTTTCTGGAGATAAGGCAGCATCGTGCCATGTGGGTTGTCGGCTTCCTGACTTCCCTTGTCTATGTTTTTGTCTTTTTCTTTTCAAAGATATATGCGGATATGGGATTGAACATCTATTATGTAGCCATCAGCATATACGGTTTCTGGCAATGGACACGCAGCAAGGGCAGGCAAGAACAAACAGCGGAAGACATAGAGACAGCTCCTCAGGAGGTAATCCTCTACCGCAATATGACACTCCGTCTTTTTGCCGGGATCAGCTTTTCCATCGTTGCCCTGTTTGCGTTACTCTATTATGTCCTGCATTATCTCACCGATTCGCCGATACCGGCAGGCGATGCTTTTACCACCGCCGTCGGAATCGTCGCCACCTGGATGCTGGCACGCCGGATCGTCGAGCACTGGATCTTCTGGATCGTCGTCAACTGCGTATCCGTCTATCTTTATTACCTGCGTGGGCTCTATCCCACAATGTTTCTCTATATTTGCTACGCCATACTGGCGGCAGCCGGATTATACACTTGGAAAAAGAAAGGAATAAGAACAAATGATAGCACCTTATAATTGCGTAGTCGTGGCAAACGGCCGTTTTCCGCAAACAGCTTTACCGCTTCATCTTCTGCATCAAGCCTCCGTCGTCATCGCTTGTGACGGAGCCGTCGAGGCGTTGGATAAAGCAGGCATCACTCCGACAGCGATTGTCGGAGACCTCGACAGTATCCCATCCCGTTTTCGTGAACAGTATGCCGACCGCATCCATATCGTAGAGGACCAGGAAATAAACGACCTGACGAAATCCGTCCGCTTCGCCCACCGGTCCGGGCAGCAGGAAGTTCTGATATTAGGAGCTACCGGGCTGCGCGAAGACCATACGTTAGGCAATATCTCGTTGCTGATGGACTACGCCCCGCTGTTCCAACGGATAGAGATGCTTTCAGACTATGGGATCTTCACTCCTATCCTGCAAACGACAACACTGGAAAGTAAACCCGGAACCCAAGTGTCCCTTTTCTCGCTCGCCCCTTCCGGCACGATTTCCACCACCGGGCTGCGCTGGCCCATCCGCAACCGCCGGCTGACAGCCTGGTGGCAAGGCACGTTAAACGAGGCAACCGGTAACAACTTCACCGTCACCCTCTCAGCGGATGCCCGGATCATAGTTTACCGCACCCTCCAAATAATGTAGTTCAATTTTAGCAGATGTAAATCATCATTTGTATGTTTCAAATATTCTTATAATAAAAAGTCCCGAAGGGGATCTTTCGATCAGCCTTCGGGACAAAATACACCCTCAATTTTACAACTTAGTATTTATTCAAGCCTCACGGCTGTTTAATAAAAATGCTATTCAACAACCTGTCACGCAGGCAGCTTATTCAATTGAGAAGCTTTCCATTCGGGAAAACCATCAATATCGTCATACATGTGGAACTGCAACTTGTCATCCGCCACCCTCTTCAACTCCATTTTAGGAGCCAGTGGCAAACACATGTCATCCACTGCAAACAGTGCTTTCAACAAAACCACATCGTACCCCTCGCGGATTACTTCTTTCTGTAGTATCACCGGCACATTCAATTTGGCCAGATAATAAGCAGAACGTTCATACGCGCACCATGAATCGCCTTCGAGATATAAGTAGACACCATGCAGGTTGTCTATCTCGTTCATCAGAACCTTTTCGACATCCGCTATACGTTCCATAATCTTAATAATTTAAATTCTCAATCTTCTATATGCAAACTCTATATTACAAAGATATGGGTTAATGCCACAAAGGTTAGACTGTGAAAGTCTCAATCTTACTACTCAAAGCTATCAAAGAGCTGATTATCGGCCTCTTTCTTACGCAACTCGTCCAAATTGGCCGCTGCTTCCTTCACACCGGCAGCTTTTGCCTGTTCCAGCAGTTTTCCTGCCTCGTCCAGATTCCCATCCAGCAGGTTCAGGACACCACGCGCATGGATGGCTTCGGGGCTATTGCCGGCCTTAGCCAGATAAGTACGGGCCGCATCCAGATCGTTCTTCGACAATGCGATATTGGCGGCGTTCAGATTGGCGACAGGATCGTCGCTGTACATGCGGACCGCAATCTCGAACACTTCATTATATTCCTTGCTTCCGATCTCGTAGCTGTTAGCCACCGCGAACATTTCGCTCAAACTCAACTGCTGCGGACGCGTCTTGATAATCTCGCGTCCTTCTTCGACCGTAAAGAAACGCACCTGATAAGCGACACGGTAATCGGAACGGCGCAACGAAGGATAGATATTCTTCAATACATAACGGTAAAGAGCCCCTCCGTCCAAAGCAGCCAGCCTGGCGTCTTTCTTGTCCGGCTCGTCATTGCTGTTGATGATAGCCAGCACAGCCTCACGCGAAGGAACGCTCCGGTCAGCTTCGACTTTCGCTTTCAAACCTTCCCAATCTTCTGAACCGTTATCTAACGTAAACAGTTCCGGTTTGAAGTCGTGTTTCTTCCGTATATATTCGGCAAGCGCTTTCACACGATTGCCAGCCAGGACCGTATTGGACTTGTAGCTGCCTTCGGGCGACGCAAAACCTTTCAGGATAATGCCTTCGAGCGTGATGTTCTTATCGTTTACGACCGTACTGACCGTATTGTCGATCTTCGCCAGTTCCAGCGCATTGTTACGGAAATCCGGCAGGATCGCATATTTTCCCACCTGGAAGTCCAGATAAGCAGTCCCCACCTCGGCACGATGTTTTACCGTTTCCGCTTCCGGAGAGATATAAGCCAGGGTAGGCTGCACCTCATACCGCTTGTCGGGACGGGTCAGGACCTTGTCGGCCATCACGAGCGGAGCACCCTGTTCCTCTTTTCCACAACCGCACATGTTCGGGATCAGCACGAAGCGAGCGTCTTTCATCCACGGCTCAAACGGGATTACCGTCTTATAGTTGATGACGCTTTCGCTCTTTCCGGCCTGCACGACCAAAAAGCGGGGTTCATCCTGCAAGTTGTTCAAAGCGATCTCGCGGTCATACACTTTCTGGCTGATCCGTCCGTTCAGCAGGATGGAAGGCAGCCCTTCCTTCTGCGAAGCCGATTCCAAGACCGGTGTCAGGGAGAGGTTCTCGCGAGATTTGATCCGGCTGCCGTCGACCGTGATCACGGCGTCGATCACCAATTCGTTTCCTTTTTGTTTCAGTTCGTTACAAACCACTTTTACCGGGGCCTGAGCCAGGATAGCCGGAGAAACGACAGCCAGCAAAGCTGCTGCCGTATATATTTTCATTGTTTTCTTCATCGCTCCGATTATTTAATAAAGTAAATAATAGAAAGAGCAGCCTTCGTCACTCCGAAATAGTCTTTCGTTTCGCTCTTCTGAACCGTACCGCACGATGCGCACGGATATTTATCATAGTCCAGATGCGCCCATCCGACACCGATCACAGCCTCCATGCTCCAACGGTTGCTCAGCAGCCATTGGTAACCATAGGACAAGCCGGCTCCGTAGAGGTTGCCCTGATAACGATAATTCTCCATATTTTTACTCAGGAATTTGATCCCGCCGACATTATAATCGGCATAATGGGCATGCACTCCGAGAAAATGGCCGTTAAACTTCTCACATAGCCAATAACGCGCTTCCGGCTGAACCATCCAATGTTTCCAACGCATGTCGTCGCCAAACTTCCATCCGTTGTAGTTACCGGACAAGTCCAGTGTCCACTTCTTGCTCAATCCCATTTCAACACCGAGGTTGATCGTTGCAGTCGCGTCGTACAGCAAGTTTGACTTTACCGCAAACTTCTGCCCATAGACATTCGTCATGCCGGCTAGAAGCAAAAAGAGGAAAAGTACTTTTTTCATACACTTCATTTTTAATTATCTTTCGTTTTTCTATCCCATGTTAAACAGCAAAGGGGATAATACAGTTTATCCCGACACAAAAATAGAATAAGTCTTTACCACGCGCGGTAGGTGCTCGTTTCAAGTTTCACGGGCAAAGCTACCAAGAACGGACCGCGTGATATAAATACCGACGAAAAAAGGACAAGACGATAGAAATACCGATTAACACACGGAAATATTATCATATCGATTCATTTCTCCGACTCCCTCTCGAAACGCGCCCATTTGAGTTTTTTATTGACGACCTCCGAAGTGCGGACATGCATGCCCTTTACGAAAATGGATTCGGCTCGGATTTCGTTGATGCGGTCTACACGGCGGTATTTGGCGGAGATACCGAAAGTGCAAAAATCGTTCAGGCAGACATCGTAACCATCTTTCAACCGATCTATGATATAGTCTTCCATCAGCATCCACGAACGTGCCAGTTCCGAACGGAGGGAAGACGAACCGTGCGATATTTCTTCAAACATCCGCTCTTTGTTTATTGTGCCACGGCTGACTACTTTGGGATAAAAACCCGTTACTTTCTCGCTGTCCTCATTCAGGTTATCATAAATGGGGACAAATCTGTATTGTATACTCATACTATATTATTTTTATAAATGATTATCATGCTACACATCGACACCTTTCAACCCAACCACCTGATTATTTATCTATTATCAGGTGTCGATGTTGGTGTCGATACAGATGTCGATGTACTCACCCGACCGGTACATCGGCACCCGGTTCTTCTGTTTCCGGTATGACATAATAGTATTTCCGGTCTTTTTTCATCTTCTTCCGTACATTATATTTTTGCATTAATTGTCCGAACAACCTCAGCTTTGTTTCCGTAAGGTCTATTTTGCTCTGTTTGCTGATTGTCATCAATATTTCGGGTGCTGACAACGGCTCACAAACCTCCTCTTCCTCCGGAATACGGAAATAATGGAGGAACAACTCTTCCAGCAAAGGCCGCTTTTCGAACATCCGGTTATTCCGGTTCAAAAGCACCTCCTCTTCCGGGGTAAACCAATAGCGTTCACCTTCCCTCAAGGCACTGACCGCCTGGGCGTAGAGTTGAGGATAATCGATGGGTTCTATCCGGATCATCCCCTTCACCTCCACCCCGATAAAACGGCGGCTGCCGGTGGTATCGGTCAGCAAAGAGAACGTATTGGAGGTTGCGATAAACGAAGCGAACCGCCTCATCTCCTCCATGCTCTCGCCATAAGGCTTACGCAACGTCACTTTCGTCTTCTGAAGCAGGTTTTTCAAATAAGGCTGACGGGAAGCAGGTATCGAGTCGAACTCATCCAGGTTGATCAGCGCGAAACGGTTCAACGCCATCTCCGCATCCTTCCGGCTTCCCAAGTCGATCCCATCGACATAGTAAGACCGCAGTTCGGGTGGCAGAAGACTCTGGCAAAAAGAACTCTTACGGCAACCCTGCGGCCCGACCAACAGGGGTGACGTGCTATTGGCATGTTCCCTGTCCATCTGCAACCAGTGTGCCACCATACTGAGGAACCAAATATAAAAGAAATCCCTCCACTCCTTGTTTTCGCATGGCACACAATCGGCAAGGGCACGGATGCGGTCCTGCCCGTCCCAATGCGGCAGATCGAAAAGGAACTCCTCGATCGGCCAGTAATGGGAAACACGCCGGGAGTCCACGTAACGCTGCACGTCATATTCGATTGCCGATATCCCTTCCAACTGCGCCTCGAAACAGATGCTTTTAACCGCCTCGGCCGTCACCGGGCGATAGTCCGTAAACAGCGAATGTCGTTCGCGATACTCCTTGCATCCCTTCATCCGGTTGAACCTCAACTCATAACGCCTTGTCATAAACTCTTCCATCTGCATCGCCACCAGCATCCGCCGGGGCATACAGGGCCGTACGCTGCAATGTTTTTCTTTCCTGTAGACGTTCCCGAACGTCGCCCTCAACTCCATCTCCTGCTCCCTGCCGAACGGGTGTATCAGGGCAAAACGGACGGCATCTTCCTCCGGGATGGCGGATTGCCGGCATTTACGTGCCAGATGCACGATGAACTTTTTCCGTCCTTCATCGCCACCGTCTTCCGGCCCGACCTGCCGAAAGGTGTCGGTAAGGCTGGTTTCATAAAGGAGCGATATGCGTTTGTAGCGTTCATAGCCGGGCGCCATGCGCAACAGAGGGTCCGTCTCGGCATCGTGTGCCTCGCGTGTCGTCACAGGAGCAGGCATCTGCAAAGGTTGTTCCAGGCGGATCGGCAAGGCATCCGGATTATAATACAGGTCGGGATCATACGACACACGGCATCCTTGTTCCGGCGTCGGGCATCCTTCTTCTTTCCATTCGACGGGCAACTGGAGCTGTGCTTCGTAATAGCGTCCTGCACGAAGGCAGGCATGGGCGTGAAAAAGGCGCATATGCCTTTCCGTCTTTGGCAGCGAACCGTCCGACAAGGTAAAAGGAACCACGATTTTAACGCTCCGTCCGCTCGATCCTACAAACGAAGCGAGTGTCTGCGGAAATCCCGCCGCCCGGTCCCGTATGGCAGCCGCCTCCGCATAACCGATCAGGTTACCAATACTGAGCAGCACCAATCCTGCATAGGTAGCCACACCGATCCTCTCATCATCCCGCTTCAGCGTAACGCCAAACAAAACTACAGGTATCTTTTCTGCTGCAAGGCTTTTTATCCCGGGAGTCAGATAAGGAATGTTCTGCCGCAAGGTGGTCACCGGCTTCCGGCTATTTTCCGTTTTCATGGCGTTCAAGACAATGCTTAGTTCAAGGTTACGGAAAGCCGCCAGGTCCCCGCGAAGTTGCGTTATTTTCATATTAGCATTAGTTTTTAAATTTCCTGCAAGGTAAGGTTTATATTTCGGATATTCTATGTTTTTCAATTATTTTATGCACAAACTAATACAAAACATACCGGAAACTAACTCGAACCATACCATAAACTAATCCGGGACATACAGGAAAGTTGGGATAGGTAGTACTATGTATAAGGTATAGGTAGTACTATGAATTGCTAATAGGTAGTACTACCTATCGGTGTTATGTCGTACTATCTATCGAGAGTATGTAATATGCTATGAATTAGTTTATGGCATGGTTTGAGTTAGTTTGTGGGAAGATTCGGGATAGTTTGCGGGGAGATAGAGGTTTAAACTGCTGAAAAACGGGGGATACCGATATTGGCACCCCCCTATCAAAATTCAAGGGCTATGCCGAAACAGCCTTGTCTCCACACGCTTGGTGCGGGAACAAAGCTGTTTCGGCATAGCCCTTGAAAGACTAATAATCGCTTTGGTAATTAATTGAAGCCGAATTTGATCTCGCCTCCAGACTGAATATTTTCTATCACTATATTTAAAGAGCCTGTAGCCGGAACACTCTGTATCAATGCAGATGCTTCATACATATTGCCGACTTGAAAACC
>NZ_MNQY01000104.1:0-16970 GCF_001915675.1 Parabacteroides sp. merdae-related_45_40
CTGCGGAAGAATGTGGTACAAAACGACATATCCCTTTTGCTATCAAACACTTTACATTATTTTCTCCAAAGTTATCCGTATGTGAGCGAGTTTTCCTATATTTGTGCTATGGCGAAGAATAAAGTATATGCGTTGATTATTCAAGGCTTGGTTCAAGGGGTTGGTTTTCGCCCTTTTATCTACCGGATCGCTAAAGATCTGGGGATGAAAGGTTGTGTGGAGAATATGAATAATGGAGTACGTATATTGGTTGCCGCTACTCCGGATGATCGGGATTTGCTGATAAGTCGTATACGGACCGAGCATCCTCGTGTCGCTTATATCCATCGGATCTCCTATACATCTACGGAAATGGATGAAGATGATTTTGACGATTTTACGATTACGCCCAGCCATTCAGAATCGGATGAGGTCACGCAGGTCTCCCCGGATATCGCTGTTTGTGCGGATTGTATGCGAGACCGGACTACTCAACCCCATCGAATCGGATATCCTTTTATTAATTGTACGCATTGTGGCCCTCGTTTCTCTATTATCCGGGACCTTCCTTACGACCGTTCGCAGACAACGATGGGCGGTTTCCTTATGTGTCCCGATTGTGAGAAAGAATATACGAATGTTATCGATCGCCGTTTCCATGCCCAACCGATCGCTTGCAATCATTGTGGCCCGACTTATTACGCGACTTATAACGAGGAGACTTATATCGATTATGAGACCTTATTGAAACTTACCTCTCGCTTATTGCTTGGTGGAGAGGTTATTGCGGCTAAAGGAATCGGAGGCTATCATTTGATTTGTGATGCCTCGAACGAGAGAGCGGTTGCCCGTCTGCGAGAGATAAAGCAGCGGGATACCAAACCATTCGCTGTTATGTTCCGTGATCTGGAACATCTGCAAGTCTATACAGTAACGGAGCCGATGGAGGAGCGATGCTTAGTTTCTTGGCGCCGTCCGATCGTACTGCTGAGGCAACGGAGCCGGTTAGCTTCCGGAATCAATCCGGGCATGCATACGCTAGGATGTATGTTGTCTTATATGCCGATTCATTACGATTGGTTTGCTCGTACAGGGATACCTGCGTTGGTAATGACCAGCGGGAATCTAAGCGATTTGCCGATAGCGATCACCCCGGAGGATGCGGAGGCGCAATTAGCGGGAAAGGTAGCGATCCTCTTGCATCATAATCGCCCGATCCATAACCGGGTAGATGATTCTGTATTGCAGGTCTGCGGAGGACAACCTTGCTTGATCCGTCGTTCCCGGGGCTATGTGCCGGAACCCTTTTTCACGGATACAAATGTGGAGGGGATCATGGCTTTCGGTGCGGAGAAAGTGAACACGTTCGCTTTGGGGAAAGGAGAGACGATCCTGCAAAGTCAATATATTGGCGACTTAAAGAACTGGGAGACTTTCCGGTTCTATACGGAATCTATGGAGCAGTTTCGTCATTTGTTTCGTTTCAATCCCCAGCGATTGGTTTGTGACCTGCATCCGGATTATCTTTCCAGCCAAGAGGCGGAACGTATCTCGAAATCTCTTTCCTTACCTTTATTAAAGGTACAACATCATCATGCTCATGCCGCTGCTTGTATGTTGGAGCATGGATTGAATGAGCCGGTTCTCGCTATCGTGATGGATGGGACAGGTCTGGGTGATGATGGTAAGGTTTGGGGAGGCGAGTTCTTCTTTTGTGACCGAGCGAAATACCGTCGCCTTTCCCATTTTGAGTATGTCCCGTTACCGGGAGGCGACAAGGCGGCTGAGGAGCCATGGCGAATGGTTGTCGCCTATTTGTGGCATTATTTCAAGGACGAACCGTCGGGTATTCCTTATCCGGCCGATTTCGTGGAACGCATAGGTACGGAAAGGATCACTATGCTTGAACGAATGATGGAGAAAGGTGTGAATACACCCTATACATCCAGCGCTGGCCGGCTGTTTGATGCGGTAGCTTCTTTATTGGGGATTTGCGATGTCTCCAGCCACCAAGCGGAGGCTCCGGTCTTATTGGAGCAGGCGGCGATGGGAGAGAGGAACGCTTATGCGTATCCAGTCTCGGCGGAGGGAGAGGAAATCTCTTTTTATTCTTTGTTTGAGGCATTATTGCATGATAAGACGAACGAGGTCCCGGTGAGCTTGATATCCGCCCGTTTCCATACGACATTGGCTTCCTTGTTTGTGCAGAAAGCCCGCTTGTTGATTAAACGGACGAAAGCGACACAAGTGGTTATCTCGGGAGGATGTTTCCAGAATAAATTATTGACGGAGTCGATGAGGAGACAGTTCATCATGGCTGGGGTCCCCGTCTATATTCCGTCTCGTATACCTTGTAACGATGGGGGGATAGCCGTGGGGCAATTAACGATCGCCTCGGTGACTCCCTTTTAAAAGAGATCAGATATGCATGAGTTGTCTATAGCCCGTAGCATCGTGGAGCTGGTCGAGGAACAAGCGGATAACCGGGGAGCCTCGGTGGTCGAAGAGTTGGAGTTAGAGATAGGACATTTGTCCGGCGTAGAGATCCAAACCTTAGAGTTCGCATTGGATAGCGCCATAAAAGGTAGCAAGCTGGAAAAGGCCCGGATTATCCGTCATTATATTGAGGGGGAAGGACAGTGTAGCGACTGTGAGACCATTTTCCCAATAAACGCCTTGTTTTCCCCTTGTCCCCATTGTGGCTCCTATTTAGTTAAAATCCTTAAAGGGAAGGAACTTCGGGTGAAGTCGATTGTTATTAAAAAGGAATGATATATTAATGAAATAAAAACTTAAATACTATGTGCGGAACTTGCGGATGCGGAGAGCATCATCACCATCACGATCATACGCATGAGCATTCTCATGGCCATGAACATCATCACCATCCTGATGAAGGGATCGTAATCAATCTGGAACAAGATATACTTCAACGTAACAACTTATTGGCGGAGCGAAACCGGGGATATTTCGAGGCTAAGAACCTGTTCTGCCTGAACTTGATGAGTTCGCCCGGATCCGGTAAGACAACTTTGCTGGAAGAGACGATCCGCCGTTTGAAAGCGAAGCGACCGATCTATGTGATAGAAGGCGATCAACAAACCTCAAACGATGCCGACCGTATAGCGGCGTTGGAGATTCCCGTGTTTCAGGTAAATACCGGTACCGGCTGTCATTTGGAAGCCGACATGGTCAATCATGCCGTTAAGCATCTGAATCCGAAGGAGGGAGCGATCCTTTTTATAGAGAATGTCGGCAATCTGGTCTGTCCGGCCATGTTCGATCTCGGAGAGTCCAAGAAAGTCGTTATCGTGAGTACGACGGAGGGAGATGATAAACCGTTGAAATACCCACATATCTTTCAGGAGGCAGATATCTGCGTAATCAACAAGATTGATCTGGCTCCTTATCTGAATACAAAAGTGGAAGTGCTTCGGGAAAACGCCTTGAAGGTAAATCACCATCTCCAGATATTCGAGGTGTCCGCCACGAAAGGAGACGGGATGGATGCATGGTGTGACTGGTTGCAGACAGAGAGTGCAAAGTGTAAATAAATACCCCGGGTTTTAATGAATAAATGGAGAAAAAAACTATATTTGCTCCCATTCATTGAATCTAACTAATCAAAATGTTATGATTAACCGAGAATTGATTAATCCTCAAAGCATCGTAGTGGTGGGAGGTTCCAACAACGTACATAAACCGGGCGGTCGTATCGTGCGAAACCTGTTGGATGGAAAATATAAAGGAGAATTATGTGTGGTAAACGCCAAGGAGACAGACGTGCAAGGCGTCAAGTCTTATCCTTCTGTACATGATATCCCGGAGACGGAGTTGGCGATCATCTCGATTCCGAGTAAATCGTGCCCCGAGGTGATGGAAGTGCTGGCCCGGCAAAAGGGGGTAAAAGCTTTTATCGTGATCTCGGCCGGCTTCGGCGAGGAGACACACGAGGGCGGTATTTTGGAGCAACAGATGCTGGATGTCGTGAATGAGGCGGGAGCCTCCTTGATCGGCCCGAACTGTATCGGGTTGATGAATATGAATTATCATGGCGTGTTTACGCAACCGATACCGGAATTCCATCCCGATGGCGTGGATTTCATCTCTAGCTCCGGCGGTACGGCCTTGTTCATTATCGAGTCGGCGCTGACAAAAGGGCTGCGTTTCTCTTCTGTTTGGTCGGTTGGAAACTCCAAGCAGAATGGAGTAGAGGATATCCTTGAATATATGGATCGGAACTTTGATCCGGTATTGGATTCCAAGATCAAGATGTTGTATATCGAGCAAATCAAGCAACCGGATAAATTGTTGTATCATGCGTCTTCCTTGATACGTAAGGGATGCAAGATCGCCGCTATCAAGGCGGGAAGTACGGAGTCGGGAAAGCGAGCTGCCTCTTCGCATACGGGTGCTATCGCTAGTTCGGACTCTGCCGTGGAGGCTTTGTTCCGTAAGGCGGGTATCGTGCGTTGTTTTAGCCGTGAGGAATTGACTACCGTGGCGAGTATCTTTACCTTGAAAGACGTGAAAGGGAAGAATTGTGCGATCGTGACACATGCCGGAGGGCCTGCGGTAATGCTGGCGGACGCTTTATCCAAGGGGCGTTTGAATGTTCCTAGTTTGGAAGGCCCTATCGCTGATGAGTTGAAATCCAAACTGTATCCGGGTGCCGCTGTCGGTAATCCGATTGATATTATCGGTACGGGGACACCGGAACATCTGGCTACAGCCATCGATTTCTGTGAGAATCGTTTCGATAATGTGGATTTGATGATGGTCATCTTCGGTAGTCCCGGTTTGGTAAAACTTTATGATACCTACGAGGTGCTTCATAAAAAGATGGAAGAGTGTAAGAAGCCGATCTTCCCGATATTACCGTCTATCGTGACGGCCGGACCGGAGGTGAAGAGCTTTGTCAAGAAAGGCCATGTGAACTTCTCGGACGAGGTGACATTGGGTACCGCCCTTTCACGGGTGATCAATACGCCGAAACCGATGAGCACGGATATCCAGCTATATGGCGTGGATGTACCGGAAGTTCGTCGTATCATAGACCGGTTGCCGGGTAGCGGTTATTTAAATCCGGAGGAAGTGCGTACATTGTTGCGTGCCGCTAATATCCCGTTAGTGGAGGAATATGCTTCGGATGATAGGGATGCGTTGCTGGCTTTTGCCAAGAAGGTGAAATATCCGGTGGTAGCCAAGGTTGTGGGGCCTGTGCATAAGAGCGATATCGGTGGTGTGGCCTTGAATATCCGTGGAGAAGAGCATTTATTGTTCGAGTATGAACGTATGATGCGTCTGCCGGGTGTTACGGGCATCATGGTACAACCGATGTTGAAAGGACAGGAATTATTCTTGGGAGCTAAATATGAGGATCGTTTCGGCCATGTGGTACTTTGCGGGTTGGGTGGAATCTTCGTGGAGGTATTGAAGGATGTGTCTTATGGTTTGGCACCGTTATCATATGATGAGACTTATTCAATGATTCGTTCTTTGAGAGGGTATCCGATCATTAAAGGTACGCGTGGGCAAAAGGGCATCGACGAGCAACAATATGCGGACATTATCGTTCGCCTCTCTACCTTATTGCGTTTTGCCAGCGAGATAAAGGAAATGGATATAAATCCGTTGGTGGCTACGGATAGAGGCTTGTTCGCTGTAGACGCCCGTATCCGTATAGAGAAATAATAATGATTCAATGTGCCAATATGCGAATATGCTAATATCTAAATTATCCACTTCTGGTATTTCATTGGCATATTGGCACATTGAATCATTATTTCTTCTTCTTCTTTTTCTTATCGGGAAGATACTCTTTCAGAAAGCGTTTGAAGCTACTTAGCGATACATTGTATTTCTCCGCTATCTGGGCGTAAGTCAAGCTCGGGTCTTTCAGGTCTTTCTCGATTTGTTCCTTATAAGGCTCCAAGCGTCCCATTTGTTGACTACCTTTCGGACGGCCCAGCACCACACCTTTACTTCTGATCAAGGCAAGGGCTTCCTTCGTACGGATAGAGACCAGCTTTCGCTCGATCTCGGAGACCAGACCGAAGGTAAAGGCCAAAGTCTTACTGTCGATATTATCCTCGAACACATATCCGTCGCTTACGCTACGAAGCGTTACCTTTCGCTCTATACAAAGCAAAATGATATGGATGATCTCGATCATCTTACGGCTCACACGGGATATATCGGACACAAGTATCTCATCCCCGGGACTTAAAGATTTGACAATACTTTCCAGTCTGCGGTTCGCACGAGGACTATTTCCCACCTCTTTAGCCCACTTCCCGATCTCTATCTTCTGAGATTCGGCAAATTCCCGGATCACAGCTTCTTGGACCTCGGAGTTTTGCTTATTATTATATGTTCGGATAAAAGCAATTGTCATAATGTATATATTTAATTATCTCCTTTTAATAACAGATCGACTTACGATAAGTTCAAATATGACAAATATATGAAACACTTTAATTCGGTTGGCTTAAAAACAAAAAAACCAACTAATAAATTTATTAGTTGGCTCTTTGCGGAAGCGGGGGGATTCGAACCCCCGGTACCCTTACGAGTACGTCAGTTTAGCAAACTGGTGGTTTCAGCCACTCACCCACACTTCCTTGTGTGTTCTGTGCTTCTTCCTTAGAATTGCGATGCAAAGGTAGAACTATAATTTTAAATAAACAAGGCTTTGCACATCATTTTTTTCGAAAAAAGATACTACTTTTGTGCCTTATTCTGATATTCAATAGATTATTCATGGATTTGAACAAACAAATTTTATCGAGGCGCCCGATAATTATCGCCTTGATAGCGATTCTCGTTGTTTTGATAGGCGGTGGAGGCTTTTGGGTGTACCGTTTGGCTTGGGCTCCGAATTTTAAGCCGGATAAGACGGTCTATGTCTATATAGATGATAAAAAGGATTTTGATGATCTTTGCCGGCAGTTGAGGGATTCGGCGAACTGTCTCCGTATCGGTAGCTTTAAGCAATTGAGTGGATTGTTGAAGTATCCTGCGTCCATGCGTACCGGTCGATACGCCGTGAAGCCCGGCATGAGTAATTTAACCTTATTGAATGACTTGCGGAGAGGACATCAAGTTGCGGCCCGTGTTACTTTTAATAATGTCCGTTTCAAGGAAGATTTGGCGGAACGTATAAGTGATCAATTGATGTTCGGGAAGGAAAATCTCCTGCGTCTATTGAATGATTCTGTGTATTGCGACTCTTTAGGTTTTACCCCGGAAACGATCAATGCCCTCTTCATTCCTAATACCTATGAGATTTATTGGAATATATCTGCGGATAAATTTATACGTCGCATGAAGCGTGAATATGACGCTTTCTGGACACCGGAACGATTGAAAAAGGCAGAGGAGATCGGGCTTACTCCAGTCGAGGTATCTATCTTGGCTTCTATCGTAGAAGAGGAGACGGCGGCATCGGACGAATATCCAATCGTGGCGGGCCTTTATATCAACCGCCTTCATGCTGGTATTCCTTTACAGGCAGACCCTACCGTAAAGTTCGCGGTGGGGGATTTTTCTTTGCAACGTATCTTATTTGAGCATTTGGAAATAGATTCTCCCTATAATACCTATAAATATGCGGGCCTGCCTCCCGGTCCTCTACGGATTCCTACTATCAAGGGCTTGAATAGCGTATTGAATCATACGAAACATAAATACTTATACATGTGCGCTAAGGAGGATTTCTCGGGACGGCATAATTTTGCCGTGACGTTGGCGGAGCATAACCGCAATGCCAACCGGTATCGGGCGGAGTTGAATAGGCGCCGGATACGGTAATGGATCTAGTATAAATCATAAGTCTCTCATTCTAAATTGAACATTTTTCATTACCTTTGGCGGCTAAATAGTGTGAATAGTCAATATTAAGAAAACAGATACACATGGAAAAACATTTATTTTTGGGGGACGAGGCCATAGCGCAAGCCGCTATAGACGCTGGAATCTCCGGGGTATACGCATACCCGGGAACCCCTTCTACTGAAATCACAGAATATATCCAAGGTTCTCCGGTAACGAAGGAAAGAGGTATCCATTGTCGCTGGAGTGCGAATGAGAAAACCGCCATGGAAGCCGCTTTGGGTATGTGCTATGCCGGTAAACGTGCGCTTTGCTGCATGAAGCACGTGGGTTTGAATGTAGCCGCCGATTGCTTTATGAACGCCGCTATGAGCGGTATCAACGGAGGTATGATCATCCTTACGGCCGACGACCCATCCATGCACTCTTCCCAGAATGAGCAAGACAACCGTATTTATGGCAATTTCGCCATGATCCCGATGTTTGAGCCATCCAGCCAGCAAGAGGCTTATGATATGGTATATCATGGATTCGAGTTATCCGAGAAATTAGGGTATCCTATCTTGCTGCGTGTAACGACCCGTATGGCGCATTCTCGTGCCGGTGTCGTAACCAGCCCGTTGAAGCCGGAGAACCGGATGAATTGTCCGGAAGACGGTCGTCAACGTTTTATCTTACTCCCGGCATTGGCTCGTAAACGTTTCAAGAGTTTGCTGGCGTCTCAAGAGGCTTTCACGGAAGCTTCCGAGAATTCCGCGTATAATAAGTATTTCGATGCCCCGAATAAAGACTTGGGTATCATCACGACGGGTATCGCTTTCAATTATCTTTCCGAGAATTATCCGGACGGTTTCGAGCATCCCGTATTGAAGATCTCCCAGTATCCGCTTCCGAGAAAGCAAGTGGAGAAGATCGTTGGCGAGTGTAAGGAGATCTTGGTGCTGGAAGAGGGGTATCCGGTTGTCGAGGAGCAATTAAAAGGTTTCTTGGCGAAAGGCGTGACGGTTCATGGCCGTCTGGACGGTACGCTTCAGCGTGACGGCGAGCTTACGCCAGACGCGGTAGGCAAAGCCTTGGGTAAGGAGATCCAGAGCTATTACGCGATCCCCGAGGTGGTTGAGCAACGTCCGCCCGCATTGTGCCAAGGTTGTGGACACCGGGATATGTATGAGGCCTTGAACGAGGTGATCGCCGAGTATAACGGTACGGCTAAGGTGTTTGGCGATATCGGCTGTTATACCTTGGGAGCTTTGCCTCCTTTCCGTGCGATCGATTCTTGTATCGATATGGGCGCCTCCATCACGATGGCGAAGGGCGCTTCCGACGCGGGTGTATTCCCGGCTATCTCCGTGATCGGCGATTCTACGTTTACCCATTCCGGTATGACTGGTTTGCTGGATTGCGTGAACGAGAACACGAATATCACCATCGTTATCTCCGATAATGAGACGACGGCCATGACCGGAGGGCAGGATTCCGCCGGAACAGGACGTCTGGAGTCTATCTGCGCCGGTATCGGTGTGGATCCGGCTCACATCCGTGTGATGGTTCCTTTAAAAAAGAACTTCGAGGAGATGAAGTCTATCATCCGTGAGGAAATCGAGTACAAGGGCGTATCCGTATTGATCCCCCGCCGTGAGTGTATCCAGACATTAACCAGAAAGAAAAAAGCAAGCAAGAAATGAAAACAGATATTATACTATCAGGTGTAGGAGGACAGGGTATCCTTTCTATCGCCGCCGTTATTGGAGAAGCCGCCTTAAAAGAAGGTCTGTATATGAAGCAAGCGGAAGTTCACGGTATGAGTCAACGGGGTGGAGACGTGCAGTCTAACCTGCGTCTTTCCGACGAGCCGATCGCCTCGGACTTGATCCCGAAGGGCCACGCCGATTTGATCATCTCCTTGGAACCGATGGAGAGCTTGCGTTATCTGCCTTACCTGAAGAAAGAGGGTTGGCTGGTGACAAACTCCCGTCCGTTCGTGAACATCCCGAACTATCCGGAGATCGAGAAAGTGAACGCCGAGTTGGACAAGCTCCCTCACAAGGTCGTATTGGACGTGGAGGAGATCGCCAAGGAAGCGGGTTCTGTCCGTGCCGCCAATATCGTGATGTTGGGTGCAGCTGCCCCATTTATCGGGATCGAGTATGATAAGATCGAGGCGGGAATCCGTCAGATATTCGGTCGTAAGGGCGAGGATATAGTTAATATGAACCTAAAGGCATTGAAAGCCGGTTATGACTTAGCGCAAAGTTTGCGGTAAAATCTTTCTCCGGGTTTGCATGATATCAGCGTACGTGACATCTCCGGGTTTCACGTACGTTTTTTTTAACATCTAACCCCCTAGAACTTTTAGAAGAGCTGTCGAGGGGTAGGTACGGCATCAAAAAAACTCTGGAGGCACTGTCGAGGGGTAGGTACAGCATCGAAAAAACTCCGTAGGCGTTGTCGAGGGGTAGGTACGGCACCGTAGAACTTTCGTAAGCCTTAGAATTATGCGGTTTGATGAGAATTTTAATGTATCTTTGTCGCTGAATCCTAAACGAGAAATGATTAAGGTTATGAAGAAGTATTTATTGGTTAGTTTACTAGCGTTATTGGCTTTCGTAGGCAAAGCTCAGGAGGATAATTCCGATATCGTGAAGGTCGGTGATACCATGCCGTCATTTACGATTGTTTCCGACAACGGGAGTAAGTTGCAGTCCGCTTCGTTAAAGGGAAAAGTGATCCTCGTGAATTTTTTCGCCACTTGGTGTCCTCCCTGCCAAAAAGAATTGGCCGCTGTCCAACAAACCCTCTGGCCGAAATACAAGAACAACAAGGACTTCGTTCTCTTGGTGATCGGGCGTGAGCATTCCGATGCCGATCTACAGAAATATAACGAGAAAAAAGGCTTCGATTTTCCTTTGTATCCCGATAAGGACCGGGCTATTTTCGGCGCTTTCGCCAAGAACTTGATCCCTCGTGGCTATTTGGTCGGAAAAGACGGGAAGATCATTTATACGAGCAAAGGCTATACCGATGAGGAATTTGCTGAGTTAATGACTAAAATAGAGGGTGCGTTAAAATAAGAATCATGAAATATAGTAACATACATTTAATTTATTTTTCTCCGACACACACGTCCGCCAAGATCGTTTACGCGATAGCGGAAGGAATGGGTGCCACTTCGATGTCCGAGTCGGATGTCACTTGTGAGAGTCTGGATATGGAAGAGTATATTGATGATGAGCTGACGATTATAGCCGCTCCTGTATACGGTGGCCGTGTGGCGGAGACTGCCATGGAACGTTTTCGCATGTTCCGTTCTGCCCACCATGCGCCGGTAGTCCCCGTGGTACTGTATGGGAACCGGGATTATGAGGATGCCTTGAAAGAGCTCTGTGATTTAGTGTCGGAGCAGGGGTTCGTACCTGTGGCTGCCGGAGCGTTTATCGGCGAGCATTCTTTCAGCCGCAAGGGGATGCCCATTGCCGAGGGGCGTCCGGACGAGTCGGATCTTAATCAGGCTACGGAATTCGGGAAAAAGATTATCGAGGAGCTGGAGAAGGTTTCCTGCGTGGAATGCTTGTCCGCCTTGGAGGTGAAAGGTAATTTCCCGTATCGGGTGAAAGGCCCTTCCACTCCTCAAGCTCCTGTTACGGATAATGATTTATGTACGCAATGTGAGTATTGCGTGGATGTGTGTCCTACGCATGCGATATCCTTGGCAGACGAGGGTATGTATAGCGACCCGAACCTATGTATCAAATGTTGCGCCTGCGTGAAAGAGTGTCCCGAGGGCGCACGTACTTTCGATACTCCTTACACGGCGATGCTCCATAAGAACTTTAGCGCGCGCAGGGAGCCGGAGATATTCTTCTAATGGAGGACCGGGCATCCGGTATATTGTGAGGGAAAGCGTCAAAAGGCAAAAGTTCTTTTGGCGCTTTCTCTTTTTTTGTACCTTTGTTCGGATCGTTAATCTCAAATAATACCGTGTTTGTATGAAAACCTATTTATTCCTTTTGCTTTTTGTGTTTCAAGCCTTCTCCCTTTCCTCCCAGATTAGCCTGAAAGGGTATAATCAGGAGAAGATCGATCCTTCTCTTTTCGAGGGACGATGGAAAGCCCGTTGGATCTCCTACCCGGGTGAGGCCCCGAATGTATATGGGGTCTATCATTTTCGTAAATCGTTCGATCTGGAGGTGGTTCCTTCCCGGTTTATCGTCCATGTTTCCGCCGATAACCGTTATAAATTATATGTAAACGGGAAATTGGTATCCTTGGGCCCGGCCCGTGGGGATATCTATAGCTGGAGTTTCGAGACGGTGGATCTGGCTCCTTATCTGAAGAAAGGGAAGAATACGCTGGCCTCCGTTGTCTGGAATTATGCCGAGCGGAAACCTGTCGCCCAGATCAGTTACGATCAGACGGGTTTTATCCTGCAAGGCAATACGGGGCATGAGGCGGTGGTAAATACGGATACCACTTGGGTCTGCCTGCGTAATAAGGCGTATGCTCCTTGGACCGAATGGCAGGTATTGGGGTATTACGTGGCTGGCCCGGGCGAGGAACTGGAAGCCTCCGCTTATCCTTGGGGCTGGGAACAACCGGATTACGACGACAGGAAATGGGAGAAGGCCGTACGGGGTATGGAGGGTGCCACGAAAGGATCGAGAGATTACCCGGGACGGTTGCTGGTTCCTAGCCCGATACCTCCGATGGACAGCCGGATCGAGCGGCTGGCCAAGCTCCGCCGGTCGGAAGGGATCGAATGCCCGCAAGGATTTCCTTACTGGCCAAAAGCT
This sequence comes from Parabacteroides sp. merdae-related_45_40, assembly GCF_001915675.1. Classification (NCBI taxonomy): domain Bacteria; kingdom Pseudomonadati; phylum Bacteroidota; class Bacteroidia; order Bacteroidales; family Tannerellaceae; genus Parabacteroides; species Parabacteroides sp. merdae-related_45_40. The sequence continues at coordinate 12,603 of NZ_MNQY01000104.1, forward strand.
TTGACGATCCCGGCGAATACGGAGGTCCGCTTGCTTCTGGATAATGATTACCTGACGACGGGTTATTTCTCCTTAGCCTTCAGCAAAGGAAAGGAGGCCGAGATCCATATCGGTTATTCGGAAGCCCTCTATAAGCAAGAAGAGGAATCGACCACTAAATCGTATGCGTTGAATGGCAAGGGACATCGGGACGAGTTGACGGATAAGCAGTTTATCGGGTACGGGGATAAGATACTGGCTGATGGGGGAGATAATCGTCTCTTCACCTCCCTGTGGTGGCGTACATGGAGATATGTGGAGTTGAAAGTGAAGACGGCTTCCGAGCCTTTGGTGATCGAGGATATGTATGGGACTTTCTCCGCCTATCCTTTCCGTAACGAGACCGCTTTCTCCGCTCCGGGACATGAGGAGCTGGGCCGTATGCTCGAGATAGGATGGCGTACCGCCCGTCTGTGCGCCAATGAGACGTATATGGACTGCCCGTATTACGAGCAACTGCAATATTTCGGGGATACACGCATACAGGCAATGATTTCCATGTATAATACATCAGACCCTTATATGGTGAAGAATGCCCTAGAGCAAGGACGGCAGTCCATGGTGGCGGAAGGGATTACGATGAGCCGATATCCGTCTAGCGTACATCAGTTTATATCCTCGTTCTCTCTCTGGTGGATTTGTATGGGGCACGATTATTGGATGTACCGTGGGGATGAGGCATACATGAAGACCTTGCTTCCCGCTTACCGTCAGGTTTTGTCGTGGTACGAGCAATGGTTGAAGCCGGATTATAGTTTGTCGTACGTTCCTCATTGGTTCTTCGTGGATTGGGCGGCCGGTTTTGATTATGGCGAGCCGATACGGGAGAAAGAGGGAAACTCGGCGCTCCAAGATTTGATGTATATAATGACCTTGGAATTTGCGGCGGAGATGGAACAAGCGATCGGCCTCCCTGCCATGGCGGATCATTACCGGAAGATCGCTACCGAGATGCGTAAGACGATCCGCCCGAAATATTGGGACGCTGCCCGTAATCTATTCGCCGATACGCAGGATCATCGCAGCTATTCCCAGCATGTGAACGCCTTGGCGATCTTGACTGGGGTTACGAAAGGGGAGGAGGCCGTAAAGGTGATGAACCAAACCTTGGCGGATACGAGCTTGATCCAGTGTACGATATATTTCCGTTATTACTTGAATCAAGCGTTGAAAGCTTCCGGTTTAGGGGATCAGTTCTTGGATAACTTACAAATATGGCGGGATCAGATGGCGTTGGGATTGACCACATGGGCAGAGATGCCGGAGCCATCCCGTTCTGATTGCCATGCTTGGGGAGCCAGTCCGAATATCGAGTTTTACCGGATCTTGTTGGGGATAGATAGCGATGCTCCCGGATTTAGGAAGATACGGATCGCTCCGTCTTTGGGAAAACTGAAGGAGGTTTCCGGTACGATCCCACATCCGCTTGGAAGCGTGACCGCCGCTTATAAATTGAATGAAAGAGGTGAGGGAACCGCCCGTCTGGTCTTGCCGGAAGGTACTACGGGTATATTTATCTGGAATGGAAAAGAAATCCCGTTGAAACCGGGCGAACAGGTTATTTCGTTATCTTTGCGTCATTAATCTATCTAAAATCCTTATATGAGACGAGTTTATTCAATTGCCTTATTGCTGCTGGTCGCTCTCGGTCTGTCGGCGACAACGAAGGAAGTAAAGTTGAAATTAGTGGAAACCAGTGATATCCATGGAAACTTCTTCCCGTATAATTTTATCGAGCAGCGGGAGTGGGGAGGAAGTCTGGCACGGGTATATTCGTTCGTGCAAGAAGAACGCCGGGCGTATGGCGATAACCTTTTGCTATTGGATAATGGCGATATCTTGCAAGGACAACCTTCGGCGTATTATTACAATTTCATGGATACGGTCTCTACGCATATAGCTTCCGCCATGATGAATTATATGGGGTACAATGCGGGAAATATGGGTAACCATGATGTAGAGGCTGGCCATGCCGTTTTCGATCGTTGGATCAAACAATGTGATTTCCCTATCTTGGGTGCCAATATTATCCGTACCTCCGACCGGGAGAACTATTTAAAGCCCTATGAGGTATTTGAGCGTGATGGTGTGAAGATCGTTGTACTGGGGATGATTACTCCGGCCATTCCTGTATGGTTACCGGAGACTCTGTGGCAAGGTCTTTATTTCGCCGATATGGAAGAGACGGCCCGTAAATGGATGAAGATCATTCAGGAGAAGGAGAAACCGGATGTTGTGGTAGGTATCTTTCATGCGGGAAATGAGGCTCGTACCATGTCCGGCAAGTACCGTGAGGATGCGTCGATGGAGGTTGCCCAGCGCATTCCGGGCTTCGATGTGGTTATGATGGGGCATGATCATCGCCGGTATTGTGGTAAGGTGGCGAATATCGAGGGAGATTCCGTGTTACTGATAAATCCGGCAAGTAATGGGCGTGTAGTCGGTTCCGTTGATGTCGTGTTAAAGATGGAGCATGGAAAGGTTTTGGACAAACAAGTATCGGGTGTTTTGACGGATGTGGATAAGTTGGAGCCTAGCGAGGAGTTTATGGAGAAATTCGCTCCGCAATACAAAGCGGTGAATGATTTTGTCTCCGAGAAGGTGGGAACTTTTACGGAGAGTATTGCGACCCGTCCCGCTTACTTTGGGCCATCCGCTTTTATTGATTTTATTCACTCTTTACAATTGGAGTTGACTGGTGCGGACGTCTCTTTTGCCGCCCCGTTATCCTTTGACGCAAAAATAGATAAAGGGGATATCACGATCAGCGATATGTTCAGTCTTTACAAATATGAGAATATGCTTTATACGATGAATTTGACGGGAGCCGAGATCAAAGGTTTCTTGGAGGAATCATACGCTATGTGGACCAACCGGATGAAATCTCCGGACGATCATGTCTTATTATTGAAAGAGAGAAAGAAAGGACAGGAGAATTATGTCTCATTCGTCAACTTCAGTTTTAACTTTGACTCCGCAGCTGGTATCATTTACACCGTGGACGTAACGAAACCAGAGGGTGAGAAGATTACGATCTTGAAAATGGCGGATAACAGGCCTTTCGACGAGAATAAAACGTATAAAGTAGCTCTCAACTCTTACCGAGGTAATGGAGGAGGTGAGTTATTGACGAAAGGGGCCGGTATTCCCCAAGACGAGTTAAAGAGTCGTATCATTCATTCGACCGATAAAGACCTCCGTTATTATATGATTCAATATATAAAGGAAAAGGGCGTACTTAGCCCACAACCTTTAAACCAATGGCAAATGATCCCGCAGGATTGGACGAGACCGGCGGCCGAACGGGATTGTAAGTTTCTTTTCGGGGAATGAGTTTCCGTCCTTGAAGTGTCTGGTTTGCGATAGTATCTCAATGGGAAACGGTGGTAAAGTCAATGGAATAGAGATGGTTTCTCAATGACTTTACGGCCGTGTCCCATTGACTTTTTTGTATCCCGTATTAGGGATGTTGCTGATAGGTTAGGGCGCAAGGGGCGCATCTTTACGTATGTTTCTAAAACTTTTTCTGTAAATAACGTTTATACCCCTCTTGTCTGTAGAGTGATGTAAATATTATTTTTCTAAAAATGTTTCTTTGAAAGCGTAAAGATGCGCCTTTTGCGCCCTAGGATTTTTGCCGGGGAATTTTCCTGATGCCTTAACATGTGGATATACAGTTGTTTGTGTGGTTCTTCCCTCTTCGGCTTTTTGGGTCTTTGGGGGGCGATATAATGGGTCCTTACCCACGTTTACGTGATCCGAAAGCACTAAAACCAAGTGCATTTCGCATGATTTCATGAGCTAAAAGCCGTTTTTTCTGTGTGATTTCCTATCGGGGCCAAGATCGTTTTTGTCGTTTTCATACGTGCAAATGTACTCGTGGAGCACTTGTTTTAAGTGCACGTGGTGACACGTGAGCCCACGTGGTGGGCCATGTGAGCCGAGAATGGATATCGACGTATTATTAATGTACGCGATCCCCCTCGTGAAAAAAACTTGAAAAATAATACCGGAAAAGTTTGGAGGTTATGTTTTATAACACTACTTTTGCACCCGCATTCGAGAGAGAACGCCGGTACAAAATGATGAAACAAACTTTTAGAAAAAAAAGTTCCGAAATAATTTGGAGGTTTAAAATAAAAGTCTTTATCTTTGCAGCCACGTTCGCAAAACGAAAGCGACAAAAGAGTTCTTTGAGAGATTTACATAATTCAACAAGTAGTACAAGTATAGGAAAATTAATTTTCCGGATTGATACCGTCAAAGAAGTATGACTTTGGACTACAATAACGGATTCCGGAGCGAGGATAATAAAACAATTTAAACAAC
>NZ_MNQY01000104.1:17159-18631 GCF_001915675.1 Parabacteroides sp. merdae-related_45_40
ACGATGGATAGGGGTTCTGAGAGGAAGGTCCCCCACATTGGTACTGAGACACGGACCAAACTCCTACGGGAGGCAGCAGTGAGGAATATTGGTCAATGGGCGTAAGCCTGAACCAGCCAAGTCGCGTGAGGGATGAAGGTTCTATGGATCGTAAACCTCTTTTATAAGGGAATAAAGTGCGGGACGTGTCCCGCTTTGTATGTACCTTATGAATAAGGATCGGCTAACTCCGTGCCAGCAGCCGCGGTAATACGGAGGATCCGAGCGTTATCCGGATTTATTGGGTTTAAAGGGTGCGTAGGCGGCCTTTTAAGTCAGCGGTGAAAGTCTGTGGCTCAACCATAGAATTGCCGTTGAAACTGGGGGGCTTGAGTATGTTTGAGGCAGGCGGAATGCGTGGTGTAGCGGTGAAATGCTTAGATATCACGCAGAACCCCGATTGCGAAGGCAGCCTGCCAAGCCATGACTGACGCTGATGCACGAAAGCGTGGGGATCAAACAGGATTAGATACCCTGGTAGTCCACGCAGTAAACGATGATCACTAGCTGTTTGCGATACAGTGTAAGCGGCACAGCGAAAGCGTTAAGTGATCCACCTGCAACGGTGAAACTCAAAGGAATTGACGGGGGCCCGCACAAGCGGAGGAACATGTGGTTTAATTCGATGATACGCGAGGAACCTTACCCGGGTTTGAACGCATTCGGACCGAGGTGGAAACACCTTTTCTAGCAATAGCCGTTTGCGAGGTGCTGCATGGTTGTCGTCAGCTCGTGCCGTGAGGTGTCGGCTTAAGTGCCATAACGAGCGCAACCCTTGCCACTAGTTACTAACAGGTGATGCTGAGGACTCTGGTGGGACTGCCAGCGTAAGCTGCGAGGAAGGCGGGGATGACGTCAAATCAGCACGGCCCTTACATCCGGGGCGACACACGTGTTACAATGGCGTGGACAAAGGGAAGCCACCTGGCGACAGGGAGCGAATCCCCAAACCACGTCTCAGTTCGGATCGGAGTCTGCAAATCGCGCATCAGCCATGGCGCGGTGAATACGTTCCCGGGCCTTGTACACACCGCCCGTCAAGCCATGGGAGCCGGGGGTACCTGAAGTCCGTAACCGCGAGGATCGGCCTAGGGTAAAACTGGTGACTGGGGCTAAGTCGTAACAAGGTAGCCGTACCGGAAGGTGCGGCTGGAACACCTCCTTTCTGGAGCTTTAGGATTCCGTACCGAGGTCATACGAGGTATCGATCGCCTTGTGCTGCTGTTGAGATTATGTTTATATATAGATCTTACGTACCGGGAGGCCGGTCTAAAGAGAGAAAGATGACGCTGGGACGTAAGTCTTGGCAAAGTTGACAGTCCTATAGCTCAGTTGGTTAGAGCGCTACACTGATAATGTAGAGGTCGGCAGTTCAACTCTGCCTGGGACTACTCCGAATGAGGGGGATTAGCTCAGCTGGCTAGAGCATCTGC
>NZ_MNQY01000104.1:18663-20652 GCF_001915675.1 Parabacteroides sp. merdae-related_45_40
CATCCCGCGAGGGAAAGAGGATCTTTGACATATTGGACATCAAAAAGAAGAAACAAGTAGAGCGAGCTTAAGATATATCAACCCGTACGTATGTACGAGGTGAGAGAAAGTAAGCAAGGGCAGACGGTGGATGCCTTGGCTCTCGGAGGCGACGAAGGACGTGATAAGCTGCGAAAAGCTCGGGGGAGGCGCAAATAGCCGTTGATCCCGGGATATCCGAATGGGGCAACCCGGCAGGCTGAAGGCCTGTCATCCCGTAAGGGAGGCGAACGTGGGGAACTGAAAATGATTCCGTAAGTAGTGGCGAGCGAACACGGAAGAGCCCAAACCCATGTCGTCTAGGCGACACGGGGGTTGTAGGACCACGACGTGGCAAGAAAGCAGGGAAATGGAAGCGCTTGGAAAAGCGCGCCATAGACGGTGAAAGCCCGGTACATGACTCCCTGCCGAAGCCTAGTGGTATCCTGAGTAGCGCGGGGCACGAGAAATCTTGCGTGAAACAGCGGGGCCCATCCCGTAAGGCTAAATACTCCCGAGAGACCGATAGCGAACCAGTACCGTGAGGGAAAGGTGAAAAGAACCCCGAGCAGGGGAGTGAAATAGACCCTGAACCCGTCTGCCTACAAGCGGTCGGAGCATCGTCAAGATGTGACGGCGTGCCTTTTGCATAATGAACCTACGAGTTACCTTCCCCGGCAAGGTTAAGTACCTAAGGTACGGAGCCGAAGCGAAAGCGAGTCTGAAGAGGGCGGCCAGTCGGGGGGGGTAGACGCGAAACCGAGTGATCTACCCTTGGCCAGGTTGAAGGTTGGGTAACACCAACTGGAGGACCGGATGGGTAAGCGTTGAAAAGCTTTCCAATGAGCTGAGGGTAGGGGTGAAAGGCTAATCAAACTCGGAGATAGCTCGTACTCCCCGAAATGCATTTAGGTGCAGCCTCTTTATAGTATATCGTGAGGTAGAGCGACTGATTGGATGCGAGGGCTTCACCGCCTATCAAGTCCAGATAAACTCCGAATGCGCGATATATATTTAAAGGGAGTGAGGGCGCGGGTGCTAAGGTCCGTGTCCGAGAGGAGAAGAATCCAGACCACCGGCTAAGGCCCCCAAATGATCGTTAAGTTGAACTAACGAGGTCGGATCGCAGAGACAGCTAGGATGTTGGCTTGGAAGCAGCCATTCATTTAAAGAGTGCGTAACAGCTCACTAGTCGAGCGATCTGGCGTGGATAATAATCGGGCATAAACGATCTGCCGAAGCCGTGGATGTCGCAAGACATGGTAGGGGAGCATTCCATGCGGCGTCGAAGATGAGGGATGACCCTTGTTGGAGCGCATGGAAAAGCAAATGTAGGTATGAGTAACGATAAGGGGGGCGAGAAACCCCCCCGCCGAAAGACCAAGGTTTCCTGATCAACGCTAATCGGATCAGGGTGAGTCGGGACCTAAGGCTAAGCCGAACGGCGACGCCGATGGAAGAATGGGTTAATATTCCCATACTGCCTCATGGAGTGACGTGGAGACGGAGAAGTGACAGTCCTGCCGGCTGACGGAATAGCCGGTTGAAGGGTGTAGATATTGATTCCCGTAGGCAAATCCGCGGGGAGAGTCGAACCTGAGAGTATACCGAGTACTTGTACGAGGTAATATGGACGTAACCATGCTCCCAAGAAAATCCGCTAAACTTATCCATGCGGCACCCGTACCGTAAACGGACACACGTGGTCGGGTTGAGAATACTGAGGCGCTCGAGTGATTCACGGTTAAGGAACTAGGCAAATTGACCCTGTAACTTCGGGATAAAGGGTCCTCGTCGTAAGGCGAGGCGCAGAGAATAGGTCCAGGCAACTGTTTAACAAAAACACATGGCTGTGCTAAATGGAAACATGACGTATACAGCCTGACACCTGCCCGGTGCTGGAAGGTTAAGAGGAGATGTCATCGCAAGAGAAGCGTTGAATTGAAGCCCCAGTAAACGGCGGCCGTAACT
>NZ_MNQY01000104.1:21568-42392 GCF_001915675.1 Parabacteroides sp. merdae-related_45_40
TAAGCCTCGTCACGCCGATGGTACTGCGTAACAGTGGAAGAGTAGGTAGCCGCCGTCTTAGGTGAAAGGAGTCAGTCGAAAGATTGGCTCCTTTTTTTGTTATATATCCTCTCTGTCTTTTTCTATTTTTAGGTGTACTTTGTTGTTCGGATGGATAAGAAATTGTAATTTTGTGCTTTTGTAATAGCTAAGAACCTCATATGGATACTGAAAAGAAAGAGAATAAAGAAGTAAATAAACTTTCGCTACTTATTGTAGCAGTTATAGTATTGGTACTGATTATTGCTGGTGCCGGTTATTATATTTATCATCAAAAGCAGCAAATGACTGATTTGGTGGAAACCTTTGATCTTGAGAAAGAATCTTTGGAGGATGAATATAATGAATTGTCTCTTCAATATGAAGGTTATAAGTTTAGCGTAGGCAATGATTCCCTTGTTGCCCTATTATCTACGGAGCAAGCAAAGGTACAACGTTTATTGGAAGAATTGCGTACGGTGAAGGCTACGAATGCGAAGGAAATAGCTCGCTTGAAAAAGGAATTGGATACCTTACGTAAAATCATGCGTAACTATGTTGTCCAAATCGATTCCTTGAATCGTGAGAATGAGCAATTGAAGGTTGAGAAGAAAGAGGCTGTTCAGAAATATCAGAGGGCTACTTCACAAGCTGCTACCTTGAAAAAGGAAAAAGAGAAATTGACGGAAAGAGTAACGTTAGCTAGTCGTTTGGATGCGACGGATATTAACGTGACTCCTGTGAACTCTCGAGGTAAACTAGCTAAGCGTATTAAAAAGATGCAGCAATTTGTCGTGACTTTCAAGATAGCGAAGAACATTACCGCTCCTGTCGGCGAAAAGATGGTATATGTACGGATCATGAAACCGGATGACGATATATTGGTGAAAAGCCGTGCGGATGTATTCGCTTTTGAAGGAAAGGAAATCAATTATTCTATGAAGAAAATGATAGAATATGAAGGTGAGGAGGTGGCTGTGACCATGTATTGGAATATCGAGGAATTCTTATCTCCGGGTACTTACCGTGTGGATATTTTCTCTGACGGTAATTTGATCGGACAGAAGAGATTTACCTTGGATGATTAACTATGAAATTATCTCCCGACTTTGAGAAGTTCCTAAGTTTTATTCCGGAGATTCTGTCTCGAGATGAATCTTTCCTAAAGGATTTGGAAAGTTGTACTCGAGGTGTGACAATCCGGAAAGGGGATTATTTGATTCGTACGGGCGAGTTGTGCCAAGATGCCTATTTTATTAATAAAGGGCTTTTTATCAATCAATATATTAATGAGAATGGGAATGAATGCGTAACCGGTTTCTCCTCGGATAGTATGTACCCTTTTGTTTCTACAATCGGTTATTTTACACAAGTCCCTTCCGAGTTTGAGGTGAAAGCTATCGAGGATGGTGAATTACTTTGTTTCTCCCGGACGGATATCGAACGTTTGACGTTGGGATATCCAGCTTTCGCTACCTGTTATCAGAATGTGATGCTGATGATTATTTCCAAGCTCTATTCAATGTTCGCTGTCCGTCAAACCTGTAAGGCGGAAGAATTCCTGAAATATCTTTATACGAACCACCAATGGATCGTAAGCCGGGTACCTGATAAATATATAGCTCAATATATGGGGGTTAGTGATTCTTGGTATTGTAAGTTGAAGAAACGTATCCTTTATTGAATTAGTTCAATTTTATATTCGCTTTAAACCTATACTTTTGTGCGGGTTTTTATATTTTTGTCACATAGGGAATATGATGGCATTATATAGGTAGGTTAAAACGATATAAAGATGAAACGAACTATCTTACTATTAGCATTTGTAGTCACGGTGAGCTGTATGCACGCTCAGCGAATGTTGACATTGGAAGAGTGCCGGAATCTGGCGATCCAGAACAATAAGGAGCTACAAATCTCTGGCGAAAAGATCAAGATGGCGGATAATGAGAAGAAAGCCGCTTTTACCAAGTATTTTCCTCAATTATCGGCAAACGGTGCCTATATGTGGAACCAGAAGGATATAAACTTACTGGACATGGGCGCTTTGTCCTCATCCTTGAGCTCTTCTTTAGGTGGCTTGGCCCAATTACCGATGATCCAACATTTGATGAGTGGGGTGAACGATATGCAACATTTGGATGTGCAGAATATCTGGGTGGGTAATGTATCGTTGGTGCAGCCTGTATTCATGGGCGGGAAGATCGTTAATTATAACCAAATCACTAAGTTTGCCAAGCAATTAGCGGAGTCAATGAATAATTTACAGTTGCAGGACTTGATTTATAAGACTGACGAGACCTATTGGCAGGTCATATCTTTGGTGAATAAGAAGAAATTGGCGGACGCTTATGTGGATTTGCTCCGTAAGATGGATAGTGATGTGACCGCTATGATCTATGAGGGAGTCGCTACCGAGGCCGATGGTCTTTCTGTCAAGGTGAAACTGAATGAGGCGGAGATGGCTCAGACTAAGGTTGAGAATGGTCTGGCTTTAACCCGAATGCTTTTAGCGCAAATTTGTGGTCTGTCTTTAGAGGAGGATTTATCGCTTGCAGACGAGAAGCTGGATAATTTTCCGGTAGAGACAACACAAGCCTCGGCCGATCTGAATGAGGCTTTCATGAATCGTAATGAACTGAGAAGTTTGGATCTGACAACGAAAATCTATAAGCGAAAAGAACGTATTGCTTTGGCAGAGATGTTGCCTAATGTCGCTTTAGCGGCGAATTACTTCGTCACGAATCCGAATGTTTTTAATGGTTTTAAAAATGATTTCGCCGGTATGTTTAATGTCGGAGTTATGGTAAAGGTACCCTTGTCCGGTTGGTGGGAAGGCACTTATAGGCGTAACTCGGCGAAAGCGGAAACGCGCATAAAAACACTGGAATGGCAGGATGCTCGTGAAAAGATCGAGTTGCAGGTAAATCAATCCGTTTATAAAGTGAATGAAGCGGGCAAAAAGTTGATCGCTTCTTCCCGTAATATGGAAAATGCGGAAGAGAATTTGCGGCGTGCGAATTTCGGTTTTGAGGAAGGGGTTATCCCGGCTTTGAACTTAATGGAGGCGCAGACAGCATGGGTTTCTGCTCGCTCTAGTTTGATTGATGCTCAAATCGAGGTGAAATTAACAGAAGTTTATCTAAGCAAGGCTTTGGGTAAACTGTCCGCAAATGAATAAGAGTAATAACAAATAAAAATATACACAGAGATGAATGAGAACAAGAAGTTTTCTATCAGTAACATGATGTTAGCTTTTATCACGGTATTGGTCGTGATCGGATTGGTAGCCTTGGCGGGTTTCTTCCTGCTTACACCGCCTGACGATATTATAATGGGGCAGGCCGAGGCCACCCAAGTTCGTATCTCCGGTAAGGTTCCCGGACGTATCGCTTCTTATCGTTTTGGCGAAGGCGATCAGGTAAAAGCCGGAGATACTTTGGTCTTTTTAGATACGCCCGAGGTTATGGCGAAGCTGAAACAAGCGGAGGCGGCTCGTGCGGCAGCGGAGGCGCAGAACGCTAAAGCAATTAAAGGAGCCCGTGAACAGGAAATCACGGCCGCTTATGAGATGTGGCAAAAGGCGCAAGCTGGATTAACTATCGCTAAGAAATCTTTCGATCGTATTCAGAATTTATACGAGAAAGGGGTGATGTCCGCTCAAAAAAGAGACGAGGTGGAGGCTAATTATAACGCTATGGTAGCGACAGAGAAGGCTGCCCGTTCTCAATATGAGATGGCAAAAGAAGGTGCCCGTAAGGAAGATAGGGCTGTCGCTGCCGCTATGGTCCAACGTGCGGAAGGTGCTATCGCCGAAGTGGAGTCGTATGTGGGCGAGAGCGCTTTGGTGGCTCCGATTGACGGGGAGGTTTCAGAACGGTTCCCGGAAGTCGGCGAGTTGGTTGGTACAGGCGCTCCGATCATGAATATCTCTGATTTAAATGATGTATGGGTAACTTTCAGTATTCGTGAGGATCTGTTGAAAGATATCAAGATTGGTTCGGAAGTAAATGCTTTTATTCCGGCGTTGGGGGACCTACCGGTGAAGTTGAAAGTCTATTATATGAAGGATATGGGTTCGTATGCCGCATGGAAAGCGACAAAGACGAATGGACAATATGACTCGAAGACTTTCGAGGTGCGTGCTCGTCCGTTGGAGAAAGTCGCTGATCTTCGTCCGGGAATGTCCGTGATCTTAAAGAAAAAAGGGAAAGAGATCGTATGACCTATAAAGAAAGTTTGCATAGAATCTGGCTTATCGCGAAGCGTGAGGTGCATCGGCTGGTGGCTCAACCGATTTACTTCTTTTGTATGCTGATCGCTCCGGCTATCTGTGTCATTTTCTTTGTATCGTTGATGCATGAGGGATTGCCGACCGATCTGCCGATAGCAGTGGTGGATATGGATAACTCTGCTACTTCACGCAATTTGATTCGCCAGTTGGATGCCTTTGAGCAGACAGAGGTGTATATGAAAACCATGTCGTTTACCGAGGCTCGTCAGGAAATGCAGAAAGGGAATGTATATGGAATTTTTTACATTCCATCCGGTTTCGCCGTGGACGCCACATCTGGAAAGCAGCCCCGGTTGTCTTTCTATACGAATGGTACCTATTTGATCGCCGCTTCCTTGCTGTTTCGGGATATGAAAACGATGTCGGTATTGGCGGGGGCCGCTGTGGGTTTACAGACCGGACAAGCTAAAGGATATACCGAAGCGCAGATCATGGGACAGCTACAACCGATCGTGATCGATACGCATCCGATCGGCAATCCGTGGTTGAATTATTCGGTATATTTGAATAATACGGTTTTGCCGGGTATCATTCAGTTGATGGTATTTCTGGTGACAGTATTCAGTATCGGTACGGAAATTAAATATTCCACATCCCGTAAATGGTTGGATATGGGAGGGAATTCCATCGCAGTTAGTTTGTTGGGAAAGTTATTGCCGCAGACAGCTATTTTCACGGTCGTAGGCTTTATGTATTGTGCGGTGTTGTATGGAATTAATTCTTTCCCGTTAAATAGCGGTTGGTTTCCGATGCTTTTGGCGATGTTTTTGCTGATTATATCCTCTCAGGCGGTAGGCGTATTTATGATCGGCGTATTACCGACTCCCCGTTTAGGGCTTAGCTTCGCCAGCCTGTTCGGAATGATCTCGTTCTCCATTGTCGGATTCTCGTTTCCGGTACAAGGTATGGACCCTACGTTGCAAGCGTTGGCTCGTTTGTTTCCTCTACGGCATTATTTCTTGATTTATGTCGATCAAGCCTTGAACGGGCGGGCACTATTCTATACGTTGGGCGAGTACGCTTGGTTGTTGGGATTTCTGATCTTGCCGTTCCTTATCGGGCGGAACTTGAAGAGGGCGTTGTTGGATTTCAAATATCTACCGTAAAAACAGTATGTGATGAAAAGAGAACATCGTTTACGATATATCATAAAGGAAGGTCTTCTGGATACGTTTTATATTTGGAAGGATGAATTGAGAAACGTGTTTAAAGATGCGGGGGTCATGATTTTCTTTTTCTTGGTGCCTTTCGTATATCCGCTGCTTTATTCATTTATATATAATAACGAGGTAGTACACGAGGCGAAGATGGTGGTGGTAGACCAAAGTGATTCCTATTTGAGTCGTGAGTTTACCAGACGGGTTAACGCCACGCCGGATGTGGAAGTAGTGGGTGTTTGTCCGGATATGGCGGAAGCCAAGAAGATGTTGGATGAGAAGAAGGCCTATGGAATTTTGCTCTTTCCCCCGGATTATAGTAAGGACCTGCATGAAGGGCGACAGACAACCGTCTCGTTGTATTGCGATATGAGCGCCTTATTGTTTTATAAGGCTTTCCTTTTGGCGACGACAGAGGTGTCATTGGATATGGGTAAGGAACTTCGGATGCATAATAATCCGTCGTCTACGGATAAGATGGACCAGATCACGGTAGACCCGATCCCGTATGAATCGGTAGCGTTGTTTAATTCCCAGAATGGCTTTGCCAGTTTCTTGGTACCGGCTATCTTGATCTTGGTATTGCAACAGACCTTGATATTGGGTATCGGAATGTTGGGAGGAACGGCCCGGGAAAAGAACCGCTTTCATAGTCTGGTGCCTATTTGCCGGCATTTTAATGGAACTTTGCGTATCGTGTTCGGCAAGTCGCTGACTTATCTTTTGCTGTATGTGGTGGTTTGCATCTGGGTATTGGCTATTGTCCCTAAGTTATTCTCCTTACCTCAGGTTGGTGAGCCACTGACTATTTTGTTGTTTTTACTGCCTTACCTGTTTGCCTGTATTTTTATGTCTATGACGCTATCTGGATTTATGACGAGTCGTGAGTCGCCTATGTTGGTATTCGTTTTCACGTCTGTCATCTTGTTATTTATCTCGGGTGTCTCTTGGCCGGAGGCGGCTATTCCTCCGTTTTGGAAAGTGGTGGGTTATTTGTTTCCTTCTACTCCGGGTATCCAGGGATTTATTCGTATCAATACGGCAGGCGCTTCCTTGCATGAGGTGGCGCATGAATATCGGGTATTATGGATTCAAGCGGGCGTATATTTCATCTTGTCTTGTATCATTTACCGTTATCAGATCATACGTAGCCGCAAGATGATTATTAAGCAATATCGGTATATGAAGATGCGACGGATGTTGCGAGAGAGAGAATAATCCCTCGTTTAGGTCTACCCTAATCACTCATTTAGGGTGTCCCTAAACGGGGGATTAGGGTGAGGGTAAAGTGTGATTAGATTTTAACTTTCGGTTTATACATATCCTCAGCCGTCAGGCCACATTCTTTCATCATGCGGATACTGTAAGACAGATCGCTGACGTTTGGTGTCACGTTGTTACTTCCAAACGTGAATTTAACGCCGGCGGCTTTCGCCTTCATAATGATCGCTTTATTTGGAATGTTGTATAGTTCGTTGATCTCTAAAGCTTTTCCGCTTTTAGCCAATGCCTCGACGAAACGCTTCATGCGGGCCTCCGTCCAGAACTCGTCAAAACGCTTATCCATCGGAGATGGCAAGAAACAAGGATTTACATAGATATCTACCGGCTCTTCCAATACGGAGCAGATACGATCTACGATCATGTCCATATATTGCTCCTCATTCTCGATCCAAGTCTCTTCCGGAATCCATAGGCGGGTACGGCGACCTTTATTGTCCTTGAACGTCAAAGCGTCCGTAAACACATAGTCGAATTCTTTAAGAGTCTCGGGAGAGAATGTGGTTATCCATTCGCGTCCTTCCGCTTGCATACCAAGGATGAAAGGCTGTGAGCGCATCTCATTTAGGTAATCCATGACTTGTTGGTCGTTCGTGATCGGGAAACCGATGCCGCAGTTCGGTGCGATCGTATAATTGATACCGGTCTTGCGGGATTGCTTAGCGGCAACTTCCTTGGTTAATCCACCTTTTAAATGCACGTGATAATCCAATACAGGGAAATCCGATTGATGTAATTTTATGATCTCGTCATTTTGCTCATCGTTAGCTTCCGCCAATTGTGCGTTGATATCGATCGTGGATTCATCAATTACGTTCACGGTGATGTTCTTGATCTGGATCTCACCGCTACCATCACTCTCTATGCCAAATGTCCCTTCCGATAATAAGGCATAGGTGTTAGCGTCCGTACGATACGGTGCGGTCGGTTGGATATACTCTACAACCGGTTCGCCGTTTATATTTACATCGATCTCTTGTCCGGCAACCCGGATATCCATCTTGAACCATTGATCTTCTTTTACGAAGCTTTTGGTCAAATTCCTCACGGAAACAAGACTTCCTGTCATTTTCCACCAAACCTTATCAGCCCGGTCATTATTGATAGCGATACGATATCCTTTCTTCAAGTTCGGGTCCGTATGGAACCAGACGGCGCCTTTGCCTCCCGGGGTAGTACGTAAATCAAGGGTCAGATCGAAGTTTTTGTATTTGCCGTTTTTCAGTACGGCCAGCGCATCCGTACCTTTCAAGGTCATTATGTCGTCTTGAACGGAGACATCGCCTGTCATTTTCCATTTGTTACTATCTTTGCCATCGAATAAGGTACCACTGCCGGAAACACTACAGGCTGTGGTCAGGACAAAGAGAAGGCCCATCGCTAGAATTGATAATTTTTTCATGATATAAATGATTTAAGTAATAATATATCCTCCAAAGATAACGAAAATTAAAATACAATGTCCTTTTTGAAGATTTTAACTTCCATAAAGATATAAACCTAAGAATATAGTCTTACTTTTGTAAAAATTCTCAATCAAACTTAATTAATAGTACTATGCAGAACAGACGTAATTTTTTGAAGCAAGCCTCTTTGATGCTTGCGGGTGGGTTGGTAGCCCCGCAGTTATTATCTTCTTGTGGCGGTAAATCAGGACAAGCTGCCGCTACAGCATCGGAGTCTTCTAAATATATAGGGCTTCAATTGTATTCTTTAAGAGACCTTGTAAAAGATGAAGGTATCCAGAAAGTATTGGAAACCGCCGCTAAGATGGGTTATAAGAATCTGGAGACAGCAAGCTATGATAACGGTAAGATTTACGGTTTAGCTCCCGCTGAATTTAAGAAAATGGTGAATGACCTAGGTATGAAGTGTACGAGCGCTCACCTTGGACAGGCCTTTACGAAAGAAAAAGAAGCCGAGGTTATGAGTTGGTGGGATCAAGCGATCGATGCTCATAATGAGTTAGGCGTTAAATATATGGTTCAACCGTGGATGCCGGTTAACGATAAGACTACATTGGATGACTTGAAGATGTACTGTGATTATTTCAACACGGTTGGTTATAAGACCGCTGCCGCTAGTATCGCATTCGGTTATCATAACCATGACTTCGAGTTCCGTAAGATTGACGATCAGTTGATCTATGATTATCTGTTGGATAACGTAAGCCCGAACCACGTATTCTTCGAGATGGATGTATACTGGGTAATGATGGGTGGCGGTGATCCTGTCGCTTACTTGAAGAACCGTCCGAGCCAGTTCAAGGCTATCCATATCAAGGATGAGAAAGAGATCGGCGCAAGCGGTAAGATGGATTTCAAGCCTATCTTCGATCAAATGTACGCTAATAACGTAAAGGATTGGTATGTTGAAGTCGAACAATATACTAACAATGATCCGGTTGCCAGCGTTCAGCAAAGCTATGATTTCTTGAATAAGGCTGATTATGTGAAATAATCCGTTCGATGATAAAAAAGAAGAGGCTACTTCATTATCGGGTAGCCTCTTTTTTTATGTTCGCTTATTTGGAATACTCGTTCAATCGGGTGGATTTCGCAAGCTCGATGATTTGTTTCCAATCTTTAGCTAAGTTTTCCATATCCGGATATAGTAAATCCGCTCCGGCATCTAATAAAACTTGATCGGGGAGAGGTCCGGTGTTTACGGCTATCGTAAAGATATTGGCTGCCACGGCAGCTTCTACTCCCATGGGAGCGTTCTCTACCACAAAAGTTTCATTAGGCTTCGCATGCGCTTTTTGAAGTCCCATTAAATAAGGTTCGGGGTGTGGCTTGCCATATTTCACGTCGAAAGCCGTAACCATTTTCTCTCGGTTGAAATGTCCCGGATAGGTATGGTTTAGCTTATCGATCAAGCTATGTTGGCCAGAACCGGTGACAACCAATCGTTGCAGTCCGGATGCTTCCACTTCTTTTAGAACCTCTGCGGCGCCGGTCATGGGGGCACCGTCATTATAGGTATTGAATAGATCCGCTTTCTCTTTATAGATCGTTTGCTTCTCCTCGGCGGTAGCGTCTCGTTGGAAAGTGCGTTGGTATAGCTCGTTGATCGTGCTTTCCCCAGTACGTCCTTCGAACATATAAAAGTCTTCCGGCCGAGAAGTTAGCTGATGGAGGGTCGCTACCTCATGCCATGCCCGTGCATGAAAACGCATAGAGTCATATAATACACCATCCATATCGAAAAGAACAGCTTTGGGAGAAAGGGATTCCTGCCTGTGTTTACGCAGATATCGGATAATCGCTTCTTGAATCATGTTATTACCTTCTTAAAAACCAATACAAAGGTACGTAATAAATCGGAATTAACAGAAATGGGAGGAAAGCTTCTTGAAATTAAATAAATATGATATATAATGGAATTTCATTTTATGAAACAAAAATGGTTTAAATGGGTGCTTACTTTTGATCCACCTACATGTACACCCTAACCGGATTGATAAATTCTATAATTATCTGGATGAGTTGATAGATGTATTGAAAAATAAGGGATATAAATTTATTTCGTTGAGATAATTAATCAATAAATTATGACGTAGTTCGGTGAGAACTCTAGTAAGCGCATTAATAACGAATTTTCAAAGGCTATAACTTGCTATGAATAAGTGATATTATAATACTGTATACTATTTCTTATTAATTATATTTCTACCAAAGTCTCACTTGTCTATCTGAAAGGGGTTCAATTATACCTACATTTAGGTATATAATATTTCTGTATGCATTGATTTTTAATATATGATATTTTGATATTCCCCAAATATTCATATATTTGCAATGATTAAACAACTAAGTTCTCACCGGACTCTTTTCTGGTGAAGAATGGTATATTTATTATCTAGTATGAATAGAGGAGAATTAGTACAATCTCTTGTGGAAGAAACAGGATTGCCGAAAAATGTTGTTAGAACCGTAGTGAATGCGTTACCGACTGTTGTGGCGAAAGGAATACGGGAAGGAGAATCTATTTCCATGAAAGGATTTGGATCTTTTGTACCTTGGCAACAATCCGAGCGATTGGCACGTAATCCGAAAACAGGGGAGGAAGTAATGATTACTCCACGTGTCTCGGTCAAATTCAAGGCCGGGAGCGATTTACTTAAAGAATTAAATGAGTAATAAAAAACTATTCAAACGAAAAAACGGTTTCCTCGTGACGAGAAAACCGTTTTTTTATGGGATAAATCGTATTATAAACGTGCTTTGATAGCTTCGCTTTCTTTCTCGTATCCCGGCTTATTCAACAGGGCGAACATATTCTTCTTATAAGCCTCGACACCCGGTTGATTGAATGGGTTAACGCCCAACATATAACCACTGATGCCACAAGCTTTCTCGAAGAAATAGAACAACTGACCAATATAGAACGCACTTACTTCCGGCATAGTTACCTTGATATTAGGAACGCCACCATCTACGTGAGCTAACTGAGTACCTAACTCAGCCATCTTGTTTACCTCGTCTACATGCTTGCCTGCCAAGAAGTTCAATCCATCCAAATCAGCCTCGTCTGTAGGAACCAATACGCTATGATCTGTAGCTTCCACGGAGATAACCGTTTCGAAAATCGTACGCTCACCGTCTTGAATCCATTGACCCATGGAATGCAAATCGGTTGTCAAATCTACAGATGCGGGGAAAATACCTTTACCGTCTTTACCTTCGCTCTCTCCATAAAGTTGTTTCCACCATTCTGCGATATAATGCAATTTCGGATGGAAGTTAGCCAAGATCTCAATCTTTTTACCGCTCTTATACAACTCGTTACGAGTAGCGGCATAGATAGCGGCCATATTATCAGCGAAAGGAACGCTCGCGTCTGTAGCTTTTTCCATGGAAACAGCTCCAGCAACCAAGTCGCGGATGCTGATACCTGCCACGGCGATCGGAAGTAAACCTACCGGAGTTAAAACAGAGAAACGTCCACCTACGTTATCAGGGATGATGAAAGTCTTGTAACCTTCTTGATCCGCCAAGGTACGCAAAGCGCCTCTCTTAGCGTCCGTGATAGCTACGATACGATGTTTAGCCTCTTCCTTGCCAACAGCATCTTCCAATTGTTTCTTCAAGATACGGAAAGCCAAAGCCGGCTCTGTAGTCGTACCAGACTTGGAGATATTGATAATACCGAATTGCTTACCTTTCAAAACTTCGCTTAATTCATAAAGATAATCCTCTCCGATATTGTGTCCGGCGTATAACATAACCGGGTTTTTACGGTCGTTTTGCAACCAGTCGAAGCTGTTGTTTAACGCTTCTACTACCGCTTTGGTACCCAAATAGCTACCACCGATACCAATGGCTACGACCACTTCACATTTAGAACGAAGCACGTTCGCCGTATTCTCGATGTCGGCCAACTCTGTGTCCGTGATAGAAGAGGGGAGATGCAACCAACCCAAAAAGTCGTTACCTGCTCCGTTACCGTTATGTAATGTGGCAATACATTCCATTGCCTTGGCCTCTTGAGCGTAAACCTGTTCCTTGGAGACAGTGCCCAGAGCCTTGTCGATGTTTAAACTGATGTTTTTCATATGCTATTTTATTTAAACGTTTCCGTTAATTGACGAATGACCGTTGTTGGCGATTTCTTCTCGTACAATATATCATAAACAGCGTCCAGTATCGGCATGTTCACTTTATATTTCTCATTGATCTCACGCATACACTTGGTTCCATAATATCCCTCGGCGATCATTTCCATCTCCAGCTGCGCTGTCTTCACGGAATATCCTTTACCGATCATGGTTCCGAAAGTACGGTTACGGCTGAACCGGGAATAAGCGGTAACCAGCAAATCGCCAAGGTAGACGGAGTCGGTGATATCCCGCTCCAGCCCGTGTACGGCGTCCACGAAATTACGCATCTCCTCAATAGCGTTCGAGATAAATACGGCTTGGAAGTTATCGCCATATTTCATCCCATGGCAAATACCGGCGGCGATAGCGTACACGTTCTTCAGTACGGCGGCGTATTCGATACCGGTCACATCTTTACAGAAGGAATTCTTTAAGTATTGATTCTTGAAAACGGGGGATATCGTACGGACCTTCTCGATGTCGGAACAAGCCAACGTAATGTACGAGAGCCGCTCCAGAGCGATCTCTTCCGCATGACAGGGACCACCGATAACTGCTATATTTTCTGTCGGAACCTTGTAATACTCCGCGAAGTAATCCGTAATCAACATATTCTCATCCGGTACGATACCCTTGATCGCCGAGATGATAAACTTATCTTTCAAAGAGGTCTTCACCTTCTTCAAATGTTGTTTCAAGAAAGGGGAAGGCGTAGCGAAGATCAAGGTATCCGAGTCCTTGATCGCTTGGTTGATATTGGAATAGAAGTTTATCTTGTTCGTGTCGAATTTCACGGCGGTGAGGTAACACGGGTTGTGTCCCAACTGCTTGAACTCCTCGATACGATCGGGCCTACGCATGTACCAGTTGATACTATCTTGAGTTGAAAGTACGATCTTGGCTAAGGCGGTAGCCCAGCTACCACCTCCCATTATCGCGATTTTTCCGGGCAAATCCATCGTATCACGCTTTTATTCTCCTACATTGGCTATCCAAGCTTCTATTTCTTGGATCGTAGGATTTTGCAGTTCTAACTTATATTTTTTATTAAGCTCACAAAGCTCTTGTCTTAATTTGTTGGCGTTCGCTTCTTTCAGCGTGTCAACCGTCAGGTAGCCGGCTTTCTGCAAAGCGGGAACCCACTCCTCGGAAATACCCAAGGCTACGTATTTGTCGGCGTTATCTTTCTTTGCGGTTTTCTCCGGACGCATTTGCGGGAAAAGCAATACCTCTTGGATCGTTGTCTGTCCGGTCATCAACATAACCAGACGGTCGATACCGATACCGATACCCGACGTAGGAGGCATACCGAATTGAAGGGCGCGTAAGAAATCTTGATCGATGAACATCGCCTCGTCGTCCCCTTTCTCGCTCAAGCGTAATTGCTCCTTGAAACGTTCTTCTTGGTCGATCGGATCGTTTAGCTCGCTATAAGCGTTCGCCAATTCCTTCCCGTTTACCATCAACTCGAAGCGTTCGGTCAATCCCGGTTTGCTACGGTGCATCTTAGTCAGCGGGCTCATCTCAACCGGATAGTCGATGATGAAGGTCGGCTGGATAAACGTACCCTCGCAGAACTCCCCGAAGATCTCGTCGATCAATTTACCTTTACCCATCGTATCGTCGATCTCCATCTTCAATTCCTTGCAGATCGTACGGATCTCGTCCTCGCTCTTACCTTCCAAGTCGTAACCCGTCTTTTCCTTGATCGCCTCCAAGATCGGCAAACGGCGGAAAGGAGCCTTGAAGCTGATTGTCTTACCGTCGATCGTGCTCTCGCTCGTACCGTTCACGGCGATACAGATACGCTCCAACAGCTTCTCAGTGAAGCTCATCATCCAGTTATAGTCTTTGTATTGGACATAAAGTTCCATACAAGTGAACTCCGGGTTGTGCGTACGGTCCATACCCTCGTTACGGAAATTCTTACCGATCTCGTATACACCCTCGAATCCACCGACGATCAATCGTTTCAAATACAACTCGGTAGCGATACGTAAATATAAATCGATATCCAAGGAATTATGATGTGTCGTAAACGGACGTGCGCTAGCTCCTCCGGCGATAGATTGCAGGATCGGAGTCTCTACCTCCGTATATCCGGCCTCATCCAAGGCGGTACGCATGGTCTTGATGATAGCCGCACGTTTCATGAAAATATCTTTTACACCCTCGTTTACTACCAAATCCACGTAACGCTGGCGATAACGAAGCTCCGGGTCATTAAAACCGTCGTAAGCGACACCGTCCTTATATTTAACGACCGGTAGCGGACGAAGTGATTTAGACAGAACTGTCAATTCTTGCGCATGAACGGAAATCTCTCCCATCTGAGTACGGAAAACGAATCCCTTGATCCCGACGAAATCACCGATATCCAGTAATTTCTTGAAAACGACATTGTAGGTGTCCTTATTCTCATCCGGACAAATATCGTCACGGGAGATATAGACCTGTATTCTGCCTTCGGAATCCTGTAATTCCATGAAGGAAGCCTTACCCATGATACGACGGCTCATGATACGGCCGGCGATACTTACCGGGCGTGGCTCAGCGTCGTCTTTGAATGTCTCTTTTATTTCTTTGGAAAATGCGTTCGTTACATACTCAGCTGCGGGATAAGGCTCTATCCCCATCTGACGCAACTGCTCCATGCTATTACGTCTTATTATTTCCTGTTCACTCAGTTCTAATAGATTCATTATGCTATTATTTTGTATAATACGGCGCAAAAGTACAAAATATTTCTGATTTATGCTGACTTATGTGGTAAAAGGTTGAGGTCACCGATCTTGTTTGTTCATGGATAAAGTATCTTAGGATCCTTGGTGAAGTATCTTAGGTTTGTAGGCCAATGAACTTAAGACCCAATAATTTTATCTTTCATCACTAAATACAATTCTCTATTTTGAATCCAAGGTTGAACTTTTCTCGAAGTTCCTCTTTGGAATAGTTTACTACTTCATTCATATCATGCATCGCTTTTTCGCTATGTATCCTTGAACGGAACATCCCATTTTGATCCCGGGGATGAGACAAATGGAATAAACAGCCCTCACTCCGATAAATCCGGTAGCCAAAACTCAACCAACGGTAATGTCTTTCTCCGTCCTCCAAGCCCCAGCCATAGAAATCCTCATTCTCCATACCCGCTTGCAGGTATTTTTCCGTTTGGGCGAAGACCGCTCCCCCGACTGCGCCTATCACTCCCTCTACTGTGTACAAAGAGTTCATCTTTGCTTGATTTTTTTTTAGGAAATCTAAGTCACGATGGAGCCAATAATGTTCCCTCAATATATCTGACGTATCTAAAAAATTACCATCATATGGATAAGCGACATCAGAAGTCCTAGTTCTAAGCTGTTTCACCGCATCCAATATTTGAAGGTGGTCCAGTATCACATCTGCGTCCCAAATACAAACAAGTGGAGTATCAACCTGCTTTGCGAGGATATTCAAGTATTTGGTCTTGTAGAATACAGGATCTTTATCCACGAGGAAAGTGTACTTCACCGTATCATCTTTTATTAACGAGGGGATAATCTCATTTTGGTATGATGAGGCCTCCAGAATTAAGATGCGTGTCCGGAAATAACGTACTATTGAGTCCACGGACATCAACAGGTTCTCCAAACGGATCATGGAATCGATCCGTACGGGAATAATAAATGTTGTATCTGTCAAGTCTATTCGCATAAATATCTTTGCTTAATGTTTAACAATGCCAACACCGTACCGGGGAAACCATTCAGCAATCCTCGGTGTATATTATAGTAGTATTCGTTCTCCATTAGGGCATCCCAAGCGTCAGACGAGATGATCCGATCGTAAATTAAGTGCGGATTGAAAGGAATAGTGTATTTAGGAAAGTCCTTGTTTAATCCCTCCAACAAGAAATATAGAGAAGCGTATCCATTGCTGATATAGATATCCCTGCCTTTGATCTCTCTATTATATATTATGTCTAGGTTGATTGATTTTCTTAGTTCGTCCACATATCTTTGCCAATCCGGCGAACAATCCCGTAAAGGTAGCATGCCCCATAACAGATATAGTCGGTTTAAATGCAGATGAGGCAAATGGGAGAACATATACAGAGATAGTTGTTCCAGAACCTTTTGTATCCGATCCTTGTAAAAATCATATTGTATAAGACAGGACAGGGTTTTCATCAATATCGGTACGTGATATTGGTAAATGGAAAACGTATAGGATTCCTCGAAAAAGGAGGCGTCTATCAAATCGGCCAATTGATTAACTAACTTGATTGCTAAGCCCTCGAAAGGGAAACGCTCATTATCGTTTGTCTGGATTTCCAGCCTTTTATAAATGTAATATAAGAAATGGATGAGTTGAGACAGGGAATACCTAGATTCCATATTTCCGAAAACCAGCTTCTTGAATAGCAAATCATCGATACCACTTAGTAAATCATTAATATCACCGTCTACAAATTGCTTTTTTACAATATAATCCAATCCTAACGCAACTCCGCATAAACCTTCCTCCACGGTAAGTTCTGCGTTTTTAGAGAGAGCGTTTTCCAAGAGATCGTCCAGCAATCTCTCAGCCTTCTCTTTATAAATAGCTTCTTGCGTATAATCATACAAATGGTATAAATAGATGAGTAATCCCATTTTGCCATGAGCCAATCCGAAAGGGTAGCTTGTATGTAATGAGCCTATCAAATGCTTATTTAGCGAATCTATTTGTGATGCTAATTTATTCATAGTACTTAATTTATTAAATACGACATATCCTTTAACTCATATTCTTCCGGCAATAAATAACCATTTATCAGAATTGTAGGAGTGGAACTTATCGTATTGCGTTTAACCCATTCGTTTTGTGCTTGTATGTTGGCTAACATTTCTTTGTCATTTAGATTTAACTTGTATCTCTTATAGCAACCTTCTCTTTTATGACGCTCTTTTGTATACCAGTCGGACAGGAATCGTAAATAATCTGATTCCTTATTTAGTAGATACATGGAGGTTAGTAGCATAGCGCTAGGTTCTAATTCCTTGCTAAAAGAGGTCAAGACGATTTGTATGCAAATCTCCTCTTTATATTCTTTAAGTAACTCTTCTATTTGGGGATGTAACCTTGCGCAAGGGGCACAATGTGGATTCGAGATAATGGTAATCCATTCCTTGGCATCCGTATTTCCCAATAATATTCCTATATTTTTATCAATGTCATATTGAGGCTGTTCGTTTAATAAGCTCTTAAATACAGAGGCATTCAGTTTTATGCTGCTAAGTTTATTGTTGCTTCGTTGGATTTGCTT
This sequence comes from Parabacteroides sp. merdae-related_45_40, assembly GCF_001915675.1. Lineage (NCBI taxonomy): Bacteria > Pseudomonadati > Bacteroidota > Bacteroidia > Bacteroidales > Tannerellaceae > Parabacteroides > Parabacteroides sp. merdae-related_45_40. Next base: position 39,211 of record NZ_MNQY01000104.1, read on the forward strand.
TTCTTTTACGTATAATGTAACAGTAAAATGGAGCGATAGAATGACGAGCCCATACACGCATCCAATGGTAGTGAAATCAAATAAATCCCATTGATTGAAATCCATGCCTATCGCAAATAGAGAGATAAGAAAGGTGATCCATACGGTAGCTTGTACAGATAAACATAAAGCGCACCATTGTTTTACCCTAAATTTTTGGTACCATACGCTCCACGCTGTATAAGGTAATGCGATTATATTCAGAGTCTCTGCATATATAACATATTGGGGCAACAAGGCGATAAACAATATTGCGGAAAGAAAATATCCTAAGCCGAAGACACTCCAACTGATCCCCAAGAAATGAGATGCTTGGGAATCCAATGTCCCGTTGCAATCACTGGATTTCAAAAACAGGGAACAAATTTTGTTGACATATTTATCCGAGCCTAAGATCTCTCGAGAAAGCAGGATACCGCAGAAAGATGCTCCGATCACATTAACACCCCATAACCCCCAGATTCCTATCTCCATTCCTCTGTTGGTGATAAGGGCACACCCTATTAATGATAGAAGTAATGAAACGAAACATGCGATTACTATCCGCTGTCGTAAGTATTCCTTTCTATGCTCTTTATAATCCGGTTCAATAGATTCATCGATGGATTCGAAAAGAAGGACGATTCCTGACCATCGTTCCAAGAATACCGGGATAGATAATGTGATGTTTTTACCTCGCCATGAATAGATGATTGCCTCGGTAGAAACATGTCGCACCAATACAAACTCATGATCTACGTAAGCCACAAAGGGTACATCCAATGAGGATAAGTTTTCTTGTGTTTTTTGAATTTCGGCCGCTACATTCTCTATATTATAATAACGTAGCATCTCGGACAGTCCAAACAGATTGTTTTTGTGTGGATGGCTCTCGTAGAATCTTATGGTAAAATCTTCCGTGTGCTTTATCGATAAGATTTCTAAAATTTGGATGAATAGATTGTCATGTTCCATTGCTTTAGGTCTTTAATGATTACCTTAGTTTACCAATGAACAACACCGGGTTACTCTCCTCGTCCAGTCCGGGGAAACGCCTTGCGAACTCTTCCTTCTTCAAAACGTCTTCCGGATACATCAGCATGGCGCACCAGCCCTCATCTAACGAGAAGAACTGTTTGGGCAACCACCGGAAGTTGTCATCGAACTTGATGTTCTCTAAAACTCTTGCGTTCCCGTCTTTTTTGTCGATTAAGGCTATTCCGTTCAGGTCATCCCTTTTTCCCTTGAAGGAGAGTAATATTGTTTCCTTTGATTCCACGTAATCCGGGATATGCCCGATGTATCCTTTCTCTGTCTCCTCCATTACTATTTGCACATAATCCTTTCCGTCTTGTGCCCAAAATCCCGCTGGAGGAATTTTATTGTCGATATTTATTCGATATCGAATTTTAGTGCTATCCATTGTACACTCAAGTATCTCATTGCCTTGATAGCCATGAGAGAGGATATGCCCCTCAAAACGTTCGAACGAATTTGTGTATGAGCTGATATATTTGTTCGCTTTTTCTATGGAATCATACGAGTTGATAAGATTTCCGCTCTTTGGGTTGATTATCCTGTAACGCGACTGCCCCTGTATAGGCATGTTTTTTATAATGTATGAGCTGTCATTAAATTGGGTGATAGCCTCTATATATCCTATATTTTCATGATCTGCCCATTTGCGAATAAATTTGAACGAATTAGAATAAGTCGTAATATCGTTCGCAGAAGAAATCAAAATATCTCCATTAGGCCATATTGTAAAATTTCCTAAGAAGAAGTACGATTGAGGATCTTCTCCCTTTTTATATAAATAGCGTTTGATTTTTCCATATTTATCCCATATGATTAATTGATTTCCCGAGCCTATGTAGATATCTTCTTGATAGATAACAATGTTCTTGATATTGTAAAGTTCTTCTATCAATGCGTCATCCCTTGTTTCCAAGGGGACATACCAATATTCCTCAAATACTTCATTCACATCTTTTTCTACCCGATGTGAGAGTGGAATGAAGTACTCGATTATTTCGTTCTTACTATTATCTTTCACTCGATCCTGGTTACAACTGATAAGTAAAAGGGGGATTAAAAAGAAAAGATAGATCATGGTTGTATATTGTTTTAAGAAACAAGGGGTTGGCGGTAGGAGGTGACCTCTGCTAAAGCCAACCCTTTCTTTTGTTGTTAACCTCCTACGGTATTGCAGTTTTGTACTCCTCCAAGACCATTGCATTTATCTTGACATTGAGAACAGTTAGAGGCATCAATGGCATTAGAACTGTTCCAGCAGTGGCAATACGCACTTCCTCCCCCTAAGATTTTCATCATTTGCTCTTTTGGAAGAACTTTACCTTGTTGGTTTAGTACGACTTTTGTCAGTTTTTTGAGTTTGTCCATAATTTGAAAGATTTAAAAAGTTAATAGATGTGTAATGCTTTGATATTTACAAAGAAAATTAAAAAATATCAAACATGGGGTATATTATGTCTTTTTTATTGTTGTTTAATGTATATTGTCTTTCTATTGGTACAGTAGAAAATTAGTGGAGATATGTATATAAGTTAGCTATGCGAACTCGATTGTTCTGTCCCATGTTTAATTTGTTCGAGAAATGACTTGTTGTATTGATGTAATTTGTTATGTAATAGTATTTTATGTAATAGCGTAAGCCATAGGCACAAAGCCTCCCAAATGAATAACTAATCACTTCCCAAGTGAATAACTAACGGCTACCCCTAACCGTTAGTTATTCACTTGACAAGCCATTAGTTATTCACTTGACAAGGCTCAAATTATATATTTGGATACTCCAAAAAGATTATCGGGTGAGCCTGTTTTGATGTTACGGGGATCATCTTTAACGGCTGTGCTGTAAAACATGTTTTAATGGGAATTTTGGCAGATTGCCCTAAGATGGCAAAGCTGTAAATAATCACGGTATAACTTCCCTTCTTGAAGAATATATACTTCAAGTGGCATAGGATATATACTTCATAGCCCAAGTAAGTATATCTTCTATCGCAGGTATGTCACTGATTTGCTACTGACCCGAAATAAGGCTGACTATGCCTAAATTTACTTCACAGATTTTACTGTTATTTTCTAAGGTACTTCACATCTTAGAGAACCTTCTCCTGAAAAACTTCACGGGGTTGAAA